>JABDJG010000172.1 GCA_013002595.1 Hyphomicrobiales bacterium
GTCGACACATCACCCTGTGGATGACTGAAAGCGGTGTCAGCAGATTTTGCAGCCGCCAGCTTCGCGAACCTGTTCGACGGTTCCGGCCAGGGTTTCATATCCGACCGCACCCGGGATCAGTTTGTCGTCGATTATGAAGGCTGGTGTACCGTTGATGCCAAGCGACTGGGCAACCGACATATTGGCGCCAAGAGTTTGTTCGATTTCTGCGGACTGCATGTCCTGTTTCAGCTTTTCAACATCGAGCCCTAGTTTTTCGGCGAGCTTCAACGTGCTCTTTTCAGTCACAGCGCCGCGCTGCCGCATCAAGGCCACATGGAATTCCCAGTATTTGCCCTGTTTCTTTGAGGCAAGAGCTGCCCGTGCGGCAAACGTCGAGCCCGGTCCAAGGATCGGGAATTCCTTCATGACAATCTTGAGGTCCTTGTCCTCGTCAACCAGTTTCAGGACATCGGGCATGGCACGTTTGCAATAGCCGCAATTGTAGTCGAAATACTCGACCAGCGTGACCGATCCGTTGGGATTGCCGGCCACAAGATCTTTGTCGCTGCGGAAGATGCTGGCCGCATTCTCCTTGATCACTGATTGGGCGCGATTGGCTTCGGCCACTTGCTCACGGCGCTGCAATTCCTGGAAGGCATCGCGCAGGATTTCCGGGTTCTCCAGCAGATACTCTTTGATGATTTCGCCAATTTCTTTGCGTTGAGGTTCATTGAACTCGCCGGCATAGGCGAGCGATGACATCGCCATGCCGATGGCGAAAGTGCAGGCCAGAAGCTTGTTACCGAATTTGAGCACCGCGTTGGTCTCCGAATTTCATCATGTTGTATGCCGCCTTAGATCATAGATCACGTGACGGGTCTATACAGCGTCGTCACGACTTGCGTCTGGAAAAGTTCAAAATGTCGTTAGCGCGGATCCATTCCGGGGAGCCGCGTTTGAGACCTTTCATGGCTCTTTTGATCTTCTGGCCAGCAAGTTTTTTGTCGCCCACTAGGATTGCGGCCTCTGCGGTTTCCAGCTCGGCCAGCGCAATCTGATTGAGCTTGCCATAGGCCGTTGCCATGAGCAGATGCAGCCTGGGCTGATCGTTCTCAGAGCGGCGCGCGCGCTTGAGTACCTTGAGGGCGGCCTTGGCGTTGGCACTGCCACCGGCATTGAGGTAGGCCTGGCCAAGCATAATGCCGATAAGGCCGCTGTTGGGCAGCTGCCTGGCGGCTGTGCGCAGCGGTTTGATCGCTTGGGCAGCCTTGCCGCTTTCGAGCAGCGCCTGGCCTTTCAGCTCACTGAAATATGGATACTTGGGCATATCCGAGATCAGGCTGTCGGTGATCGGGATTGCGGTGCGAATATTGCCGGAGCGGAACGCGGCAATTGCCCGGGCATAGCGTCCGGCCAGCGATTTGTCGGAACTTGGATACTTGCGGTAGACCGCCTGCGGCCCTTTGAGGAAGCCGATCAGCTTGGCTTGCATCAGCTTGTGACGCAGCACCAGAGCCTTTGGGTCTTTCTTGTTGAAGTACTTGCTGGCCTTGGCGATCCGCTCAAGATTGCGGATCCGCTCGAGCGGTAATGGGTGCGATTGCACATAAGGATCGATGTGTTGCAGCGAACCGATCGAACGGTTGGCAAGTTTGTAGAACAACTCCAGCATGCCTTTCGACGACTGGCCGGTACGGTCCAGGAAACGCACAGCCGCCTGGTCCGAGGCTGATTCCTGCACACGTACGTAGGACAGGAGTTGGCGGTTGGCCAATGACTGGCCGCCCAAGATGATACCGGCACCGGCCTTGCCGGCACCTTTTGTGCCGGAAGCGGCTGCCCCTGCAACCGCTGCCGCGCCCAGCAACATGCTGATGATCGAAGCTGTGGTCAGTTTGTCGACCTGAATGCCGAGCCGCACCAGGTGCCCGCCCGCGATATGCGCTGTCTCATGCGCCAACACGCCGATCACTTCATTAGGGGTCTTGGAATCAAGCAATAACCCGGTGTGAATGAAGATGCGCTGTCCGCCGGCGACGAACGCATTGACACTGTTGTGGTTGATCAGATGAACCTTGACGGCGCCTGGCTGAATGCCCGCGACCTTGAAGATCGGTTGGGTATAAAGCCGCATCAGGCCTTCGATCTCGGCATCGCGTATCAACGGCAGATTGCGCTGTTGTGCCGCCGCCGGCATTGGCGCCAGGCAGCTGACCAATGCGATTGCAAAAGCAGTGATGACTGCAACCGCGCGTCCAAGCCGTTCAGTCCAGCTGATTGTCTGCGTCGTCGTATCCACGATACCTGGGTCCACCGTCTATGTGCATGCCACACGCACAGCATTGCACAATTTGTAATGTCAATCTTGTTTATCTGTCTGCACTTAATGCGGCGACACTGAGGCTTTATACGTATTATTGTCCCTGCTAGACAAACCCCCATGAACCGAATCGTAAAGCCGTCAAAGCGCGCCTTGAACGTTGCTCCCTTTCTGGCCATGGATATGTTACGCGAGGCAGGCAATCTGGCAGCTGCCGGCGCAGACATCGTCCATATGGAGGTCGGCCAGCCTTCCGGCCCGCCGCCACGGCTCGTCGCCGAGGCCGCTCGGAAAGCGCTTCAATCTGGCACTATCGGTTACACCGAGGCCAAGGGCTTGCCGGCGCTGCGTGAGCGCATCGCAGTTCACTACACTGACACCTATGGCGTCAGCGTCGACCCGGCACAGGTTGTCGTGACCACAGGCTCGTCGGGAAGTTTTGTCCTTGCGTTTCTGGCCGCGTTCGATGCAGGTGCCAGGGTCGCGCTGACGTCGCCAGGCTATCCGGCCTATCGCAACATATTCAACGCGTTGGGTATCGAGGTGGCCGACATAGAAACGTCTGCCGCGGACAGATGGGCCCCGACCGCCGAAGCGGTGCGCAATCTGGTGTCACATGGAGGTCTTGACGGGCTGTTGGTGGCAAGCCCGGCCAATCCCACCGGCACCATGCTGATGCCCGACACCCTTTCGGCCCTTGCTGACACATGCGCCGAAAACGGCATCTGGTTCATCTCCGATGAAATCTACCACGGTCTCGATTATGCCGTCCCCAAGGCAACTGCGCTTTCGACCAGTCCGGATGCAATCGTGATCAACAGCTTTTCGAAATATTACTGCATGACCGGCTGGCGGATCGGCTGGATGATCGTGCCGCCCAGTCTGGTGCGCACAGCCGAAGTCCTTGCCCAGAGCCTCTACATTTCCGCCCCCACCTTGTCGCAGTACGCGGCAATTGCCGCCTTTGATGCGACCGAGGAACTGGAGCAGCGCAAGGCCGCATATGCCGGCAATCGCGCCTTCCTGCTGGATGCACTGCCGGGAATTGGTATCAAGGACTTCTCACCGGTCGATGGCGCGTTTTACATCTATGCCGACGTCGGCCGCTTCACCAATGACAGTTTTGCCTTTGCGCAAAAGATGCTCGGTGAAATCGGCGTGGCCGTGACGCCTGGTGCCGACTTCGATCCGCATCGCGGTCATCGCTATGTGCGCATGTCTTTCGCCGGCACACGCGATGAAATGGAACGCGCCGTTACGCGGCTTAAAGATTGGCTCAAATGACGCCGCACACGATGGTTTCGATTGAATCAATCTAAAACCACCGTGAGCTAACGTATTGAAAATAATAGTTTCTTACTTTTTGCTCCACCAGCCCGATTTGCGCGGTGCATTCGGGTCAGCGGTCGGTGTCGGTGGTGTCCACTTGCGGGTTTCCACCTCGGTTTCCGTGCCATCGCCATTGCTCTGAGACGGCTCTTCATGTGAAACATCGCTTGCACCGTTTGTCTTGGTGTCAGCAGGTTCACGAGCAATATCTGCATCCACTGTCTCGGCCGCTTCGGCAGCTTTTGCCTTGGCGGTCTTGCGTGGTTTGCGTGCCCGTTTCGGCTTGGCAGGCTTTTCTGCTGCTTCGGCATCACTTGCCTGTGAAGCCGCCTCGGCCACGTCTGTTGCCGCAGCATCGCCGGTCTCCGGCACGGCTGGTTCAGAAACGCTTTCTTCAGAAGCTTCAGCTGCTTCGGCCTTGGGCTTGCGGGTCCGTTTGCGCGGTTTCTTCACCGGTTTGTCGTCAGCCGCTTCTGCATCGGCTTCCACAGCAGGTGGTTCTGCTGCCTCCGGGCCTGCTTCAGGCTCGGCTTGGTCTTCTGCCGGCGCTGGCTGGTCTTCACCGGACTGTGCGGCTT
>JABDJG010000179.1 GCA_013002595.1 Hyphomicrobiales bacterium
CGCGATGTGGTGCATCGGGTAAGTTTCTTAACGACGTCCGATGGGCCGATTTAGTCCACCATCGTGCTGGAAGCGCGTCTCCGACACGACATGGCCGGGTTTTCGCGCCCGCTGGACGTCGTTACAGCCCACTTGCGGGCGGCCAGACCACGGCGTGGACTGGGCACTAGCCAGCAGACGCGAAAACCCGGTCAAATGATTCAATATGACCTTGTCGTGCTCTAAACGGAATACTTCTCAACCGCAGCCGCATCCCAGTCCATTCCAAGTCCGGGGCCGCGCGGCCGCACCTTGCCGTCTTCAACAACAGCGGGTTCCTGCAGTATCGCTCCCGCCTTGTCCAGGAACTCCAGAAAATGGCACGTTGGCGTCACCGCAAGCACATGCGCACTTGCCTCGACAAAGGCATGGCTCGAAACCGGCAGTGACGCGCCTTCAGCCTGACCTGCCGCCCGCACCCAGCCCGTGACCCCGCCAATCTTCATGATATCGAGCATTGCAAAATCGCTTGCATCACTTTGAATGGCTCGAGTTGCATCTGCGGGAAACCACCAATTCTCACCGGTCTGGATCGGCACCGTGCACGACTGCCTGACGTTTGCATGTCCGGCAAGATCCTCAGCCGGCACAGGTTCTTCAGCCCAGGTCAGATCGAATTCGGCAAGACTGTCGATGCGCCGTACAGCCTCCGGCACCGTCAGCGACTGGTTGTAATCGATCATCAGCGCCACATCGCTGCCGATGATATCGCGCACCGCCTTCACCGCAGCCCGGTCCACATCGAGATCGCCGCCGCCGACCTTGATCTTGATCGCCTTGAAGCCTTGCTTGAGCGAATTTTCCAGATCGCCTGCATCTCGTGATGGATCGATGATCCCGTAGCTGTCATAGGCAGGTATCGGTTTATCCTGTCCACCGAGCAGCCGTGCTACCGAAACCTCATGCATGCTGCCAAGGGCATCCCACAAGGCCATGTCGATGCCGGACAGCACCATGCCGAGCAGGCCTTGCCGCCCGAGCAATCTGAACGTCGCCTCAAATTCGGCCATTCGCTCAACCGGCGCCACCGGCTTGCCCACCAGCACCTCGGCCAATGATGGCACCAACTCCATCATCGGGCGCAGTGTCACAGACGTATACCCGAAGACATAGGAACGCCCGGTGATATCCTGTTCAGTCTCTATGTCAATCAGCAGTAGCGGTGCAGATGGTATGACGCCGCTTGCTGTTGCCATCGGCCGCGGCATCGGTACCTGCACTGCCCGGGCCTTAATCGCTTTGATGATCAGATCAGCCTTCATCATTCACCACACCTCAACCCTTGTCGCGAATCTCGAGCGCCTTGACACAGGCAGGCCGCGAGCGGACCCGTGTGAAGTAATCAGCCACCGGTCCTGCAGGGATATTCCATTTCGCACCGGCCGTTGCCCAGCCGGCCAGATGGCCAAGCAGCAGGTCTGGCACCGTGAACTCGCCACCCATGACATAGGTCCGATCTCCCAGACGCTGCTCCAGAAAGCCCAACGCCCTGTCGAACTCGAATTTGCAGGCCTCACGCGCAGTCTGGCTGCGTAGCTCTTCGGGCAGGATGAAGCTGTTCTTGGCAAAGAACCACAGCGCGGAGTCGATCTCATCGATCGCAAAACAGGTCCAGCTGTCCTGGTGCGCCCGCTCGATCGTGCCGGCCGGATAGGTGAACTTGCCATGCTTGTCGGCCAGATACTGGCAGATGGCAACGGAATCGATGATTATATCATCGCCGTCCTGCAGCATCGGCACCTTGCCGGACGGGTTGAAAGCCAGGGCGCCATCAGAACGCGGGCCGACCGGATCAATCTCATAGTCGGCGCCCAGTTCCTCCAGCATCCACAAGACACGAATGCTGCGGGTTTTCGGTGATCCAATCAGCTTGTACATTCTTGTCATTCCTTTCACCAGCAATTGGCCTTGCGTTAATCAACCAGATAGCGTCGGGTTATATCACGTTGATTTTCACGGAGGCGATTTTCCATGTTCACAATGCCGGCCGAATGGATGCCGCACGAGAGATGCTGGATGGCATGGCCCTGCCGGAACGAGGTCTGGGGAAAGCACCTAGCCGCGACCAAGCTGGCCTACGCTGAGGTCGCCCACGCCGTCGCACGATTTGAACCGGTCTCAATGGTCGTGCCGCCGGCCCAGATGCCAGATGCGCGCAATCACCTGGGCAGCGACATCACTCTGGTTGAGATGGAGATCGACGATTCCTGGACCCGCGACAGTGGTCCGTGTTTTGTCAGCGACGGCACAGCAATGAAGGCCGTGTGCTTTACCTTCAATGCGTGGGGTAACAAATACACACCCTTCGATCGCGATGCCCTGATGGCCCGCCGGATTGCCGAGCATGCCGACATACCACCTGTCTTTTCACAATTGACAGCCGAAGGCGGCAGCATTTCAGTTGATGGCGAGGGAACCTTGCTGACCACCGAAAGCTGTTTTCCCAATCCGAACCGAAATCCGGATTGGACCCGCGATGAAATTACAGATGAGCTCAAGGACAGGCTCGGCGTCGAAAAGGTCATATGGCTGCCAGGAAATCCCCTGGAAGTGGAAACCGATGGGCATGTCGATGGTATCGCAATGTTTACAAGCCCCGGGCATGTCATCGTTGAAACGACAGCTGACGGGGCTCACCCCTGGGCACAGATTATGCAGGCCAATATTGAAGCGCTGCGCGGCGAAACGGACGCCCGCGGCAGACCGCTTCAATTGACCCTGATCGGTGAAGCCGAAAGCCTCGAACTTCCGCCGCAGGACGATGAACGCTTCTGCAGGTCGTACGTTAATTTCTACATTGCCAATGGAGCGATCATTGCGCCCTCATACGGTATCGAGGAAGACGCCCAAGCGTGCGACGTCCTTGCCGGTTGCTTCCCCGACCGGGAAATTGTCCTGGTGCCGATCCGCGACATCGCCATCGGCGGCGGCGGCATCCACTGCATCACTCAGCAACAACCAAAGGTCGGTTAAGCACCGGGAGCAAGCACATGGCCAAGATCGGCATCATGCCACCGCAAAAGACCGGACCGTTCGCCGGCCCGCCAACCTTCATGAACGTGCCGTTCTCAGGTGACCTGACAAACAGCCATGCCGCCATTCTCGGCGTGCCCTTTGATTGCGGTATCCACCCGACGCGTATCGGTTCACGCACCGGCCCTGCTGCCATCCGCGAACAGTCTTTGCTGGTGCGCCCGTTCCAGCCGCCGCATGCCGCCTGGAGCCCGCTTGAGCGGCTCAACCTGATCGACGTCGGCGATGCCGACACGACGCCAAGCGTGCTCGAGGAATCCTTTGAGGAAATCGAGACCGCCGCTTTCACCATCCTGGACGCAGATGCCGCCCCCTTGTCTCTGGGCGGTGACGGCGCCATCTCGCTCCCGCTGATGCGCGCGGTCAAGCGCAAGCACCCGGATGTCGCCGTTCTGCACATCGACGCCCACACCGACACCTATCCCGGCGACGGCAACGCCCTGCACGACCGCTACAACGTGGCAACAACCTTCACCCGCGCTGCCGAGGAAGGCCTTGTCGATCTCGACAATTCATTCCACGTCGGTGCCCGCGGCCCGGTCATGGTGGCAGACGTCTTCGAACACACCCGCGAGCAGGGCTACAACCTGATCGACGGGACCGAGATGTTCGAAAAGGGTTTGGCGCAAACCGCAGAACGGCTGCGCGAACAACTAACCGGCCAAAAGGTCTACCTGTGCTTCGACATGGATTTCTTCGACCCGTCCTGTGCGCCCGGCGTGTGCACCCCGACCTGGGGCGGCGCCAGCGCCCGCGAGGGTCTCGGCTTCCTGCAGGCGTTGGCCGGCATAGATTTCATCGCCGCCGACATCAACACCGTCTCCCCGCCCCACGACCTTGGCGGCATGACCGCCTTCCTGGCCGGCACCGTCGCGGTCGAGATCCTGACCCTGTTCTGTCTTTCACCTTCGATCAAGCAGAAGATTGCGGGTTAGTTGCTTTTTTCGCCGCCTGCCCTGGACCGCGCACGGCCTTGTAGATACCGGTTGCCGACGTACCGACAGCTGCCAGCAGCAGGATGAGCGAAATCGGCCGCATCAGATAGGTGCCGAAGTCGTAGTGCACCATCTGCATCGCCTGGGCAAAAGTCTGTTCGCCGATCTTGCCGAGAATCAGCCCCAGCACCATGCCGGCGACCGAATACCCGGTCCGCCTGAGGAAGAATCCGGCCGCGCCGGCGGCAAACATCATGACAACATCAATGGTCAGGCCGCGCACGGCATAGGCCCCGACCGTTGCGAGCAACAGGATCAACGGCGCCAGGAACTGGAACGGTATCTTGAGCAGGTTGATGATCGTCTTTGTTTCCAAAAAGCCGATCAGCAGGATCGAGACGTTGGCATAGAACATCGCCGCAAAAACGACCCAAACCAGATCGCCACTGTTGATGAACACCAGAGGTCCCGGCTCCATGTCATGCATCTGGAACACACCGACCATCATCGCCGTCAGCGCACCGCCCGGCAGTCCAAGCGCCAACAGCGGGATCATCGCTGCACCGGTGGCGGCATTGTTGGCCGTCTCTGCCGAGATCACACCTTCCAGCTTGCCCTTGCCGAACGC
>JABDJG010000235.1 GCA_013002595.1 Hyphomicrobiales bacterium
ACCCAATCGGCTATGGGAGCTTCGGGCACCAGCACGAATGCAAGGAATGAGCGTCCGACAATCCGGAATAAACGCTGGGCACACACTGCTAACGACACGACCACCTTCACTTTCCACCGCAGTTCGATTTGGTGGCGATTCAGTTAACAAGACCTTAACAAACCGTGACCATTGCAAAGCGTAATCGGGGCAAAATCTGGGAGCATTGATTTTAAACATCGGGCGAAGCTGCACAGGGCCTGTTGGGCAAATTCGCGCCAACCTGCGGACATTTGCCGAAAATGATATTGCTATCGCAATCCTGATTGATCATGGTCGGTGCAATTGGAAAATCATCCGGTTGGTTCGGCTTATGCGCAGCACAAAGACAATCCACGTGGTTTCCTGCCACGCAGAAGGTGAAGTGGGAGATGTCATCGTTGGCGGTGTTGCCCCGCCGCCCGGTGAAACCATCTGGGAACAGCGCAACTGGATCGCCAAGGATCAAACACTTCGCAATTTTGTTCTGAACGAACCGCGCGGCGGTGTTTTTCGCCACGTCAACCTGTTGGTGCCGCCCAAAAACCCGGCCGCCCAGATGGGGTGGATCATCATGGAGCCCGAAGATACGCCGCCGATGTCAGGTTCAAATTCCATTTGCGTATCAACCGTGTTGCTCGACAGCGGCATCATACCCATGCGCGAACCGGTAACCGAGATGGTGCTGGAAGCCCCGGGGGGCCTGGTTCGGGTTCGCGCCGAATGCCGGGATGGCAAGGCGCAGAGCATCACTGTGCAAAACCTGCCTTCATTTGCCGGAGAACTGGGTGCGGTGCTGGATGTGCCTGGCCTTGGGAAAGTGAAAGTGGACACCGCCTATGGCGGAGATAGCTTTGTTGTGGTCGATGCTAAGGGGCTCGGTTTTGCCCTGGACGCTCCAGAAGCACGCGAACTTGCCGAGCTGGGCGTGCGGATCACCAATGCTGCAAACGAGCAGCTCACCTTCCACCATCCCGAAAACCCCGAATGGGCACACTTTTCCTTTTGCCTTTTTGCCGGGCAGCTGGAGCGCGACGGAAGTCATCTGACCGCCCGGGCAGCGGTTTCGGTCCGGCCCGGCAAGATTGACCGTTCACCGACGGGAACCGCTGCATCAGCGCGCATGGCTCTGCTTCACGCCACCGGCCAAATGCAGGTTGGAGAAACGTTCACCGCGCGCTCCATCATCGGTTCTGAGTTTCACGGCAAGATCGCTGGCACCACAACGGTTGGTGACAAGCCGGCGATTGTTCCTGAGATTACGGGTCGGGCGTGGATAACAGGCACACATCAGCACATGCTCGATCCCGATGATCCATGGCCGAACGGCTATCGACTGACGGACACATGGCCCTCATACGGACTATCTTCCTGACTTAAGCGCGTTTCATCGCCGCGGCATGGATTCCAGGAGCCGTGACTGTTAACTTCCTTGACGGAGGGGGCAGTCTTGCAGCGACAACTCACCGACATGCGCCAGGCGTCTGGATGGTACGCGATCCTGCCGGAGCCGGCACCGGCGAACCGCTTGACGGGCCATCAGGTTGCCGACTGGGTCGTGGTCGGGGCCGGCGTTACCGGTCTGGCGGCGGCGCGCCGGCTCGGCGAGCTGCAACCGCAGGCGCGCATAATCCTGGTCGATGAGTTTCGCATCGGCTATGGCACCTCCGGCCGCAATGCCGGCTTCATCATCGACACACCGCACCTGACCGAGCATTTCGGCCTTGAGGCAAACCGGCGCATCTCGCGGCTGGTGCGGGCCGGGCTTGGCGAACTCGAACGGCTGGTGCACACCCACCAGATCGAGTGCGAGTGGTCGCCGCGCGGCCACCTGAGCGCTGTCGTCGGCAGCAACCGTCTTCACAAGCTCAAGGCAACCGCGGGCATTCTGGACGCCATCGACGATGAATACGACTGGCTCGAGGGCGATGCGCTTGCCGAGGTGGTGGGAACGCATCACTACTGCGCCGCGGTCCTGACTCCGCGCACCGTGCTGATGAACCCGGCGGCCCTGGCCCGCGGGCTTGGACAAACCATGCCGGGCAATGTCGAGGTCTATGAGGAAACGCCGGTGCTGCGGGTCGAACCCGGCTCGCCCGCACAGATCGAATGCGCCGAGGGCACGATCAGCGCCGGCAACGTCCTTTTGACCACCAACGCGTTCGTCACCAGGCTCGATTTTCTGAAACGCAATGTGTTTGCCATGACCGCCTGCGCAAGCCTGTCGCGGCCACTCACCGAAGATGAGCAGGCCGCGATGAGCGGCGCGCCCGACTGGGGGATCACCGGGGTCGCAACGGTGCGGCGTACCTTATCGAACCGCATGCTGTTCCGCCATGGCGGCCACTATACCGGCGACTTCGCGCTGAGCGAGGCCATGCGCGCTGAGCTGCAGGCCACGCACATGAAGGGCCTGCGCAAACGCTTCCCGATGCTGGACAAGCTGGACCTCGAGCACACCTGGGCCGGGGTCTTTTGCATGACCCGGGACTGGGAATCGGTCTTCGGCCGGCTTGACCGGGGCGTTTATGCATCGCTCGGCTACTGCGGCGTCGGCATCGCCCGCGGCTCGATCTCGGGCAAGTTGCTGGCCGAATTCGCGCTCGGTGGCGAGAGCGGCCTGATTGCCGATGTCCAGGCTCTGTCCGGCCCAAGGCACCTGCCGCCCGAGCCGGTTCTGGGTCTGGGCGTGCGCGCCCGGCTTGCCTGGTACAAATGGCAAACCAGGGCCGAAGGCTAAGGCGGTTGACCATCGGATAAGACGGTTCCACATTGATCGGGCACAACGATGACGAGGGCACTGCGATGACGCGGCAAATCACAATAGAACTGCTTGACGAAATTCAGGATGGCTTCAACCGGCACGATGTTGACGCGATCCTGTCGCACTTCACCGATGACTGCGAATGGCTGATGGCCCGCGGACCACAGGCGCCGGAGGCCCGGCGCTGCACCGGCAAGGCCGAAATTGGCGAGGTTTTGCGAGCCCGATACGGGCAGATCCCCGACATGCGCTGGGAAGACATGCAGCACTGGATTTGTGATCAGTCCAAGGCGATTTCCGAATGGGTCGTGCGCGGCACGCCAACGGATGGCGAGCCGTTTGAGTATCTGGGGTGCGATCTGTGGGAGTTCCGTGACGGTTATGTCACCAAGAAGGATACCTACTGGAAATTCATCGGCTAGAGGGACAGTTGTGATCAACAGATCCTAGTCAGCCAGCGGCTCGATCATGACGCGGTTGCGGCCGGAATTCTTGGCGCGGTAGAGCGCCCTGTCGGCGCGCACCAGGGCTTCCTCATAGCGTTTGTCGCGGTGATCGCACTGCGAGCCGCCGATGCTGACGGTCATGGGTTCGTTGTTCTTGCTGAACGAGAACCGGGCACGTTCGACGGCCAACCTGATCCGGTCGGCGGTTGAATACGCCCCTCCCATGCTGGTGTCGGACAGATAGACGGCAAATTCCTCGCCGCCGTATCTGCAAACGGCATCCTGGCCACGCAGTTCGCCTGAAATGATGGCGGCAAGCTGCTTGAGCACCTGGTCGCCAACGGCATGACCATAGGTGTCGTTGATGCGCTTGAAATGATCGACATCGATCAGCAGCAGCGACATGACGCCCTGATCGCGGCAGACCTGCTCATGCTCACGCTGGATCTTGTCGAAGAACGCCCGGCGGTTGGAGATGCCAGTGAGCGGATCGGTAACCGCAAGCCGCTCCAGCTGCAATTCACGTTCCTTTGCCTCGGTGATGTCGACCCTGATCCCGACGGTACCGCCGTCCAGGGTCTTGCGTTCCTCGATACGCAGCCAGCGGCCGTCATCAAGCGGCTGCTCCAGGGCGCCGCCCGGATTTTGGTGCGCAGCGAGCCGGTTTTCGATCCATTCTTCTTCACGGCCGATGGCGTCTTCGTACTGGCCGCGGGCAACACCGCCGCGAATGATGTCCTCAAAGGTCGCGCCCAACACCATGAGATCGGCGCTTTTGGCGTAAAATTGCCGATAGCGTTCGTTGAAAATCTGCAGCCGATCGTCCTTGTCATAATAGGCAAAACCGTCCGGGATGGCGCTGATTGCATCTGAAAACCGCATCTTTGCAGCGTTGAGTTCATCTTCGATGTCCTTTTGCGCGGCAACATCGATGACCAGCGAGACAAAACCTTTCACGGTGCCGTCAGAAGCGATATCGGGCACGTAGGCCCGCTCGACAGAACGGGTCCTGCCATCAGGATAGGACACAATGGCGCGCTCGTGGACATTCTTGCCGGCCAGAACGGTCTCGAGCGTCGGCCCGAGCGCCTGTGCCACATCTGCCTTGATCACATCATGGCAATGCCGGCCGATTAGTTCATCGCGCGGCCGTGCATACCATTGCTCAGCGGTGCTGTTAACGAACCGGAATACAAGGTCAGTGTCGACGTAGGCCACCAGACCGGGCAGCGAGCTGGCGATGAGAGCGAGCAGCCGCTCGCTCTCGGAAAGCGCGGTATGAGCCTGTTCGCGATCGGTTACATCGCGGATGGTGCCCAGATAGCCCAGCACGGCGCCGTTGCGGTCGCGCAATGGCGTGCCGATGGTCTCGCCGGTGAATACGTCACCGTTCTTGCGGCGATACTGAACCTGATAGGGCGCCAGTTGGTCATCGGCCGACAGGTTGAAGCGGGCCCTGCCCTGCTTTTCGTATTCCTTGATGCTTTCGTAAAGAACCGCAGTTTTCTTGCCGACCAGCTCACTTGCGCCATAACCAAAGATGTTGGACAGGCCGGGGTTGGTCACCTGGATGGCCCTGTCCTTGTCGGCAATCGCCAGAGCATCAGGCAGGCAGTCGAACACACTCTGGAACAGGTCGACCCGCTCGCGCTGGCGGTTGATCTCGTCCTGCAGGCGCTCGTTCTCCTGAAGCAGCGAGACGATGAGGTCTTGTTCCTGTGAATCTGGTTCCGGCTCATTCCCGGCACTACTCTTGATCTGGGGCTTCATAAGGATACTCGGGACACCTAGACAACAAACACAATGAAAGGCTGAAAACTGCGCACGACCAGCCGGTCAGGGCCTTGATCATCAGTTGCGGGACGTCAGATGTGTCCGGCACGTGATGGTACAGTTCTCAGGTTTATCCAATGGGGAGGTATCATACCCTGGCCAACGCCGATCATGTGCGTCCCAGCCCGTCACCGGCGAACCTAGCGCGCATTGGTAAAGGTTTGGTGTCGGCAACCGGAAGATTTGTTGAATTTTCGCCCTGGCCTTGCGCGAATCCGCGAAATGTCGATGATGGGCGCGAGCGGGAACGGGCGCGACACTGAGGAACCAGGACGATGCGGTTTTTGACTGGCCTGATCTTTATCGCGGCCCTGATGGTTGTGACCGTGCTGCCGGCCGAGGCGGCCAAGCGGGTGGCACTGGTGATCGGCAATGATGCCTATGACAGCGTGCCGGTGCTGCAAAAGGCGCGCAACGATGCCGACGCGATGGCCGCCGCGCTGATCAAGCTGGGCTTTGAGGTGGTTTCGGCCAAGGATGTCGGGCGCCGGGCGATGAGCCGGGCGCTGGTCGAGTTCGAGGCCAAGATCGAAAAGGGCGATACGGCGCTGATGTTCTTTGCCGGCCACGGCTTTGCCATCGAGGGCACCAATTATCTTTTACCCGTCGATGTGCCGCTGGCCGGACCCGGCGAACAGGGGCTGGTGAGCGATGCCTCGTTTGCTGCCGACGGGCTGGCCGACAGGATGCGCGAAAAGGGCGCGGCAACGGCGGT
>JABDJG010000200.1 GCA_013002595.1 Hyphomicrobiales bacterium
GTTTCAGTCACTAGACTTGAAACCGTGAAACAGCACCAATCACAAATCGAGATCGCAACTACCGGTCAGGGGCTATACGAGTTTACCCGCCAGGTTATCGCGTTCGTCGAAGCATGCGACATCCAGACCGGCCAGGTCACGATCTATTGCCGGCACACCTCTGCCTCGCTCACAATCCAGGAGAACGCTGACCCTGATGTACAGGCCGATCTCAGCGGGTTTTTCTCTCGCTTGGTGCCTGAAGGCATGGATTGGTTGCGGCACACTGCCGAAGGCTCCGATGACATGCCAGCACACATCAAGTCCGCTCTGACGGATGTATCGTTGAGTATCCCCATTGCCGTTAGGTCTATGGTCCTTGGTACTTGGCAGGGCATCTATCTGTTTGAGCACCGCCAGCGACCGCACCGGCGCCATGTTGTCTTGCACGCGGTAGGGTCTGCGGGGAATTGAGGTTGTGGCGCTGGTTTGGCAGGATTGGTTCAGGTTTAGGGGTATGAGGAGGAAGTACATGCTGGCATATTCGACGACGAATGCTCCTGAAGTTGGGCCAATCCTGCCAAATCCCATTGGGTCGAGGGCCATTTTGCCTGTGGACGTCACTTTGAGCGGCTTGAAGGGGGCGACCCTACAGCGCCACTCAAAGCTAGCCACAGGCAAAATGGGCCTCGCCAGCACTGCAACCTTAATTGTCCACAGGCCCTAGACGCGGCGGCAATCGATCTCAATCCGCCAGCAGAACAACAGGTTTTCCGCATGAGCATGCGCAATATCGCCATTATCGCCCACGTCGATCATGGCAAGACGACATTGATCGACCGGCTTTTGAGCCAGTCAGGCGCGTTTCGCGACAACCAGAAGGTTGCCGAGCGGATCATGGATTCCAATGATCTGGAGCGTGAGCGCGGCATCACCATTCTGGCCAAGGCGACGTCGATCGAATGGAACGACGTGCGCATCAATATCGTCGACACGCCGGGCCATGCCGACTTCGGCGGCGAGGTCGAGCGTATCCTCAATATGGTCGACGGGGCGGTGCTTCTGGTCGATGCGGCCGAGGGACCGATGCCGCAGACCAAGTTCGTACTCGCCAAGGCGCTGAAGATCGGCCTCAGACCGATCGTTGCGGTCAACAAGATCGACAAGCCCGAGCAGCGCCATGTCGAGGTGGTCAACGAGGTGTTCGACCTGTTTGCAGCGCTCGATGCCAGTGAAGAGCAGCTTGACTTTCCGATCCTGTACGGTTCGGCCAAGGAAGGCTGGATGGCCGACAAGCCGGAAGGTCCCAAGGACTCGATGGCGCCGCTGTTCGATCTGGTGGTCAAGCATTTTGCCGAGCCCGAGGTTGAGACCGGCCCGTTCCGCATGCTGGCAACGACATTGGAAGCCAATCCGTTTCTTGGCCGGGTGCTGACCGGCCGGGTACGCTCAGGGACCGTGAAGCCGAACCAGAACGTCAAGGTGCTGGCGCAGGATGGATCCGTCGTCGAGCAGGGCCGCGTTTCGAAGGTGCTGGCGTTTCGCGGCGTCGAGCGCCAGCCGATCGAGGACGGCGTTGCCGGCGACATCATCGCGATTGCCGGGCTTGCCAGGGCAACGGTTGCCGACACGATCTGCGATGCGGCGGTCACAGAGCCGATTGCCGCCCAGCCGATCGATCCGCCGACGCTGGCGATGAGTTTTCGCATCAATGACGGACCGCTCGCCGGCAAGGAGGGCGACAAGGTGCAAAGCCGGGTAATCCGCGACCGGCTGATGCGTGAGGCAGAAGGCAATGTGGCGCTTGAGATTTCCGATGTGCCGGGCGTTGCCGATACGTTTCAGGTTGCCGGCAGAGGTGAATTGCAGCTGGCGATCCTGATCGAGACCATGCGCC
Organism: Hyphomicrobiales bacterium; assembly: GCA_013002595.1. Taxonomy (GTDB): domain Bacteria; phylum Pseudomonadota; class Alphaproteobacteria; order Rhizobiales; family Aestuariivirgaceae; genus JABDJG01. The sequence continues at coordinate 1,877 of JABDJG010000200.1, forward strand.
GGGAGGGCTTTGAGCTCACCGTCGGGCGGCCGCGCGTCGTCATGCGCACCGATGAGGCCACCGGCCAGCGGCTTGAGCCGTTTGAAGAGATCATCATCGATGTGGACGAGGAATTTTCCGGCGTCGTCATCGAAAAGCTGTCGGCGCGCCGGGCCGAATTGATCGACATGCGGCCATCGGGCACCGGGCGCCAGCGGGTGGTGTTCCATGCCCCGACCCGCGGCCTGATCGGTTACAACAGCGAACTGTTGTCGGACACGCGCGGCACCGCGATCATGAACCGCCTGTTCCATGACTACAAACCCTATGCCGGGCCGATCCCGGTGCGCCATGTCGGCACGCTGATCTCGAACAGCGATGGGGTGTCGGTTGCCTATGCCCTGTGGAAGCTGGAAGACCGCGGGCCGATGTTCATCGAACCGGGCATGAAGGTCTATGCCGGCATGATCGTCGGCGAGCATACGCGCGGCAACGATCTTGAGATCAATGTGCTCAAAGGCAAGCAGCTGACCAACGTGCGTGCTTCGGGCAAGGACGATGCCGTGCAA
>JABDJG010000202.1 GCA_013002595.1 Hyphomicrobiales bacterium
GATGAAAGGCTGGTGCGGCTTGAGGTCAGCCGGTCGCTTGAGCCGGTCTTCACGGATGCTTTCGTCAAATACATCGAGGACCGCCAGATGGTGCCGTTCTTTGCCTCGGGCCGGATTGCCGATGGCATTCTGGCGACAACGGAGCTGATCGTGACCCGGGCGCAGGAGGCCAGGGCCAACGTCGAGTTCGATCCAGGTACCAATCCTGCCAGGAGCGCGGGCGGCGGCGCGGTCTCGAAGATCGTGACCGGCGAGCCGAAGATGACCGGTGACAGCGGCATTGCGGCGGGCGCATCGCCCCAGGCCACGCTCAACAGCTACCTTGAAGCCATGGGCCAGCGCAATTCTTCGCCGGACCTCTTGATCTATACGCCCGGGACGCAGGCGATGCTGAAAGGCTGGACGGTGACAGCGGCCCAGATGGACAATGAGGTCAAGACCAACCGCAAGTGTGCCAGCCAGGGCACACGCACCCGCGGTCAATATGCCGTCATCCGCTACCGCATCAAGGACCGGTTGTGCGCGCCGTACTTTTTCCGGAAATCCGCTGAAGGCTGGCAGCTCGACCTCACCATGATGCAAAGGGCGATCCGCTTCAACCAGTCCAATTACTGGCGGTTCGACATGTCGGTAACGCACGCCTATGGGTTCGCCTTCGACGACTGGCGGTTCGACAAGAACGGGTTTCCGATCGCGGTGAGGTAGCTGCATCGCGGCCGATCAACTTCTCAATTCCGTCATCGCGGACAAGTGGCGAAAGCCGCGCAGAGCCGGGACCCAGAAGCCTTGGAGCACCGCTTCGAACTGTTGCTCCTAGGTCCCGGCTCAAGGCCGGGATGACGGAATTGGAGAGTTAGATTTCACTTTGCGAATGCCCTGAAGGGAGGGAACCTGACCGGCGCGCGGCTTGACGTTTGTGATGATCTGACCGCTAAATGCGCGCCATGACACCGACCAACACCACACCCATCAGCCCCGGCGCGCGGATCGGGCATGTGCATCTCAAAGTCGCCGACCTTGATCGGGCGCTTCAGTTTTACTGCGGCGTGCTCGGCTTTGAGCTGACCCAGCGCTTTGGCGCGCAGGCGGCGTTCATGTCGGCCGGCGGTTATCATCATCATATCGGGCTCAACACCTGGGAGAGCCAGGGCGGCACGCCGCCGCCGCCGGGAACGACCGGGTTGTTTCATCTGGCGATCCTTTATCCGACACGGGCCGAGCTGGCGGTGGCGCTCAGGCGGGTGATCGCGGCCGGCGTTGCGCTGGACGGGGCCAGCGACCATGGGGTCAGCGAAGCGCTTTACCTGCGCGATCCGGATGAAAACGGTGTTGAGCTTTACTGGGACCGGCCGGAAGATGAGTGGCCGCGCGGCGCGGACGGCGGACTGGAGATGTTCACCCGGCGGCTGGACGTTGCGGGATTGCTCAGCGAGGCCGGTTAAACCAAGCCCAGCGCCTGCGATGCCTCGCCCAGACTTTCGTCAATGATATCAAGTGCCTGATCCATCTGGCTGGCGCTCAGAATCAATGGCGGGGTGAAGGTCAGCGTGTTGCCCATGGTGATCTTGAACGACAGGCCCTTGTCGAGGCAGCGGTAAAAGACCTCTTCGGCCAGATCATCGGCCGGGGTCTTGTCGTCGCGGTCGAGCACCAGTTCGGCGCCGATGAGGAAGCCGCGGCCGCGGACATCGCCGATTACCTTGTGCTTGTCCTTCATGTCGTTCAGCCGGGCCAGAGCCTGTGCGCCCAGCGTTGCTGCGTTTTCGACCAGGCCTTCGTCCTCGATGATCTCAATGGTGGTGAGGGCGGCGCGGCAGGTGACCGGGTTCTTTTCGTGGGTGTAGTGGCCGAACGCGTATTCACCGGCGACATCCAGTTCGGGCCGGGCGATAACGGCGGCGATGGGCAGGATGCCGCCGCCGAGCGCCTTGCCCATGACCAGGATGTCGGGCGTGACATCATCGTGATCGCAGGCGAACATGCGGCCGGTCTTGCCGAGGCCGGTCGGGATTTCATCGAAGATGAGGAGCGCGCCGTGGTCGTTGCAGGCCTTGCGCACTTCGGCCCAGAAGCCGGGCGGCGGGATATAGGGCACGGCGCGGGCCGGCTCGGCGATGACGGCGGCGACATCGCCCTCCTTTTCCAGGACGTAGCGCACGAAATTGGCGCAGGTCATCTTGCACAACTGAAGCTGCGGTTCACCGGCCTTGTCGGGATAGCCATAGGGGCAGCGGTAACAGGCGAATGGGGCGACATGCTCGGTGCCGGTGAGGAGCGGGCCGACGATGTGCGAGCGAAACATCTGCTCGCCGCCGATCGACGAGGCACCGAAGCCGGCGCCGTGAAAGGCGTCCCAGAACGAGATCGTCTTGTGGCGGCCGGTGGCGGCCCGGGCGAGCTTGAGGGCAACTTCGATGGCATCGGACCCGCCGGTGGTGAACAGCACCTTGGACAGATCGCCAGGCGAGATGCCGGCCAGTCTGGCAGCAAGGGCGGTAGCCGGTTCGCAGGCAAAGCGGCGCGGCGCGAAGGGCAGGTCATCCATCTGCTTGCTGATCGCCGCCTTGAGGCGCGGATGGCCATAGCCGATGTGATGAACGTTGTTGCCGTGAAAATCGAGATAGCGCCGGCCCTGGACGTCTTCGATCCAGGCGCCTTCGGCCCTGGCAATGGCGGTGAGGCACGGGGTAGAGACCGACTGGTGCAGGAAGTGGCGGGCATCGTCGGCCAGCAGGGCGCTGGTTGCCGCGTCATGGTTGCGAGCCGCCCAGGCCTCGCGGCGCGGCGAGGTGTTGATTTCGTCTTCCGCCTGGCGCGGGGCATTTGTGATCGGCCTGTCCATATCGACAGGGACATTAGCCGGAAAAGCCCTTTACGTCATCGCCTCAAAAGCTTGATTGTGCACCGGGGGCCGGGATTTCCATGGGCGCCAGCCCCTGCCAGTTCCTGCCGGTTGCGCCAATGCACGAGGTCCCGTTGGGATGGGTGAACAATACCGTCCATGAGCCGCGGCCCGAGACGTAGAGCTCGATCATGCGCTTGTTTGAGACAAGACCAATGCCGCGGCGGGTTTCCTTGAATTTCTTGTCGAGGGCTGTGACCATGGTTTGGCGCTGTCCGCAGAACGGCGAGCGTGCACTTGCCTGATCAGTGGGGATTGAGGCGGTCCAGATCACCGCTGCTGCGGCAACGCCGGTGATAATCCGCCCGATAGTTGTCGTCGCAGTCAATGTCGCAGACATGGCGACCTCCTGGTACTGGCTCCTAATATGCCGGCAGCGGAAGTGCCTACAACTCAACAACTAACCGCGGCGCGGCCGCTAGATCAGGATCGATTTTTGATTATCCAATCAAAATCGATAAACCTGATCGACTTCAATATGTTGGAGGACGATTCACGATATTGATTGTTTCAATCAATATCGATCGTGCTCCAGAGCGTTTGCTCAATGGCCTGGGCCATCATTACGGCCTCTTTGGTCTCGTTCCTGCCCATGGTCGCTATGTTGTATCTCAATTTCCGCCCCGCAACTGTGACAAAGGTCACGTTTGGGTGAAAGTATTTGGTCCGATGGACCGGCGATATGCCGTAAATGCCGTTTGTCCGGCTCTCGAAAAGGTGGCATTGTGATGCTTCAGATTTGATTTGGAGGATGTCTCATGTCGACAGGTTCTGCTGCTCCCGTCTTGCACAATCAGCCGCATTATGATGAACGGGTGGATCTGGCCTGCGCGTTTCGCTGGACGGCGCGGCTTGATATGCACGAGGGGGTGGCCAATCATTTTTCGCTGGCGGTGAATGATGACGGGTCGCAGTTTCTGATCAATCCGTGCGGGCGGCATTTTTCGCGAGTGAAGGCGAGCGAATTGATCCTGTGCGATATCAATGACCCCTCGATCATGGACCGGCCCGATGCGCCGGACCCGACGGCCTGGGGCCTGCATGGCTCGATGCACAAGCATTGTCCGCAGGCGCGCTGTGTGCTGCATGTTCATTCGAAATACGCCACCGTTCTGGCCAGCCTTGAAGATAGTTCGATCCCGCCGATCGATCAGAACACGGCAGCGTTCTACAACCGCACCGTCGTCGATGATGGTTATGGCGGACTGGCGTTCGGCGATGAGGGCGAGCGCTGTGCCAATCTTCTGGGCGACAAGAAGGTCATGATCATGGGCAACCACGGGCTGATGGTGGTCGGACCGAGCGTCGCCAAGACCTTCGATACACTGTATCTGTTCGAGCGGGCCTGTCAGACGCTGATCCTTGCCTATATGACCGGCAAGCCGCTCAGGGTGCTGAGCGATGAGATCGCCGAGAAGACGGCGAGCGAGATCGAGAATTACCCGACCGACATGGCCGGCCAGCATTTCAAGGAGCTGAGAGAGATCCTTGACGATGAAGAGCCGGACTACCGTCGTTGAAGCCTCGCAACGTCCTATTGATCTGTTCGGACGAACACGCTCGCTCGGCGCTCGGCTGTTACGGGCATCCGGTCGCCAGAACGCCGGTGCTCGATCAACTGGCCGGCACGGGTGTGCGGTTCACCAGGGCCTATACGCCATCGCCGATCTGCATTCCGGCACGGGCCAGCCTGGCCACCGGGACGCAGGTGCATGAGAACCGGTGCTGGTCATCGGCCGAGCCCTATCACGGCCAGCTTGAAAGCTGGATGCACCGGCTGCGCGGCCAGGACCATGCGGTTGTCTCAATCGGCAAGCTGCATTTCCGCTCCGGCGCCGACGACAACGGATTTTCCGAAGAGATCGCGCCGATGTATCTGGCCAATGACGGCAAGGGCTGGCCGCAGGGGCTGTTGCGCAGCCCGATGACCGATTTTCCCGATGCCGCCGATATGGCCATAGAGATCGGGTCCGGCGACACCAGCTATACCGACTATGACCGTGAGATCACCGATGAGGCGTGCCGCTGGCTCCGGCATTATCCGAAAAAGATCTCCAACAAGCCGTGGTGCCTGTTCGCCTCGTTCGTCAGCCCGCATTTTCCGCTGCAGGCGCCTGAGAAATTCTACAGTCTTTATGAGGGCAGCAAGCTGCCTGCGATGATCGGGCGCGGTGAGCGCGAGCGCCCGCCGCATCCCATCGTCGATCAGATGGCGCGGTTCTGGAATTATGACGACTATTTTGATGAAGAGACCCGCGACATCGCCCGGCGCGGCTATTTCGGGCTGTGCAGCTTTCTCGATGACAATATCCGCCAGGTGATGATGGCGCTGGAAGACAGCGGCGCGGCTCAAGACACCGTGGTGATCTATATCTCGGACCATGGCGAGATGCTCGGCAACCACGGGTTCTGGGCCAAATCGGTGATGTATGAGGACTCGGTCGGTGTGCCGCTGATCATGACCGGGCCGGGGATTGCGCATGGGGTCAACGACACGCCCGTTTCATTGACCGACATCGCGGCAACGGTGGAGGATATTACCGGCGCGCTTGCCGGCAAGCCGCAAGGCGCATGGCAAAGCCATTCGCTGCAACAGGTCATCGATCAGCCGATGGACGACCGGTTCATCTTTTCGGAATACCACGATGGCGGCAGCCCGACCGGGTTCTTCATGATCCGCCAAGGTGCCTGGAAGTATGTCTATTACGCCGGCGGTCATCCGGTGCAGCTGTTCAATCTGGACGATGATCCCGATGAGCTGAACGATCTCGGCGAAGCGGCGCGCTTTGAGGACAAGGCGGCCGAACTGCATGGACTGCTGACCGAGATCCTCGACCCGGAAGAGGTCAATCGGCGTGCCTTTGCCGATCAGGCAGCGGTGATCGAGAAATTCGGCGGCGTCGATAAGGTGCGCGGCATGCCGAGCTTCAATCACACACCGATCGGATCGTGAGAGAGGTAGGTCGCCGATTTCATGTAAAACTACCTTACCGGTTCAGGGCAAGGACCAACTTGTTCACATTGCCGTCGCGTTTGGACAGGAACTTGTAGAACAGGGCGCGTTGCTGGGTGACCAGGGAGAATACCAGGATCTTGACGTCGGTGATCTTGTAAACGCCGCGGCGTTTGGCCAGCCGCCAGCGCACGTTGTAGGTGGCGCCTGACTGGAGCTCTACCTTTGTGTCAACGAAGACATCCTCGCCGCTCTCGGTAACGGTCGGGTTGATGGTCGCCTTGACCACCCGGTATCTCTTTGTGTTTCTGGCGAAATAGCGCGCCATGAAGCGCTGGACGCCGCGGTAATAGGCGCTGCGCTTGGACTTGGGCAGCTTGCTACGATAACGGCCCAAAGAGAAATTGGCGATATCCGGAACATCGGCATGACGGCGGATGACGTTTGAAAAGCTGGCGATGGTGCCGGTCCGCTGGGCGTTGATCAATTCGTTTGCAACTTTTTCCATCTGCCTGACGGCGGGATGCTTGGAGGTTTTTTTGGCGGCTTCGGCAATTGGGATTGCGACCATGATCGCGCTCACGATCAAGGCCAGTGCTGCCGTCAATAAGGTACGCCGGGGTGTCATGTGGTCTCGCGCGAATCAGTGTCCAATAGTCGAGGTGTCGGCGCTTATATCGTAAAGAGCAACAGACCTGTGATCAACTGTTGGCTTCCAGGTGAGCGATCAGGGCGCTGAAATCGCCTTTGTTCTTTTTCAAGACCGATGCAATTTCATCGCGCAGGCGAAGGCTCAGCCAGATGCCGCGAAAATTGATGTCGGCAATCTTTCTGTAGTTGCCCCTGGCCCTGAGTCGCCAGCGCAGTTTCGTGTTGCCGCCTTTGGCCATGCTGACTGCGCTGTCGACCAGCACGAATCTGCCGTTCTTGTGCGATGACTTGATCTTGACGCCGGAGCCGACAAAATCGTCGGCATAATAGACAAACAGGCCGGCTACGTAATTGAGGATTGCTCGATTGTACTTTGATTTCAATCTCTTGGGCAGTTTCTTTCGATAACGGCCAAGGGCGAAGCGGGCAATGCCGCCGATGTCGGAATTGCGGTTCAGCAAAGCTGCAACATCCTTGCGCAACGCGGCGCCACGGCGCCCGCTGTTGGCCAGCGAAATGACGTTGTTGGCGACCGCTTCAACGTGTTTTTCGTGCGGTGAAGATGCCAGCGCCGGCTGCAGCGGCAGCATTGTCATTGCCAACAGGGCGGTGGTCAGGCCCAACAAGGTTCTGCGGGTAAGCTTGTCATCACGATATGGGATCGGCATCGCGGTTCCTTTGCTCGCGGGGTGCACAATTGCGGGGGATGAAGGCCCTTAAACTGTGTCCGAATTTTGTTGGGAGTGGTTATTGTTGCCGATGGGTCACTGTGTGTACGCCAGATTTGGTAAGGAGCGGGTTAACGCAGATCAGGCTCTTCCTATCATGGTTTATATATGTGCATATTTGCATCTGCGATTGGTTAAGGGGGATGCAGAATGGAACAGGTTTTGGCGGGCCTGCGCGCGGCAGGGGAAAGCACCCGGCTGAGATTGCTGTTTATTCTGTCGCACGGTGAATTCAATGTGACCGAGCTCACCCAGATCCTGTTGCAGAGCCAGCCGCGGATCAGCCGTCATCTCAAACTGATGACCGATGCAGGCCTGCTGGCACGCTACAAGGAGGGCAGCTGGGTGGTGTTCCGCCTGCGCGAAGGCGGTGATGTGGGCCGGCTTGCACAAACCATATCCAGCCTGCTGGATGAGAACGATGCGGTGCTGCGCGGTGATCTGAAACGGCTTGGCGAGGTGGTTCACGAACGGGCCCAGCGGGCGGCGGACTATTTCAGCCGCAACGCGGCCAACTGGGACGCCATCCGCAGCCTGCATATCTCTGAAGCTGCCGTTGAACGGGCAATCGGCGAATTGGCGGGCGACGAAAGACGCAATCTGCTGCTCGACCTTGGCACCGGTACCGGGCGGGTTCTTGAACTGCTGGCAGACCGGGCAGAGCAGGCTGTCGGCATCGATCTCAGTCATGACATGCTGTCGATGGCGCGCGCCAACCTGGCCAGGGCAGGGTTAAAGAACGCGCAGGTCCGGCACGGCGATATCTTTTCCCTGCCGTTTGACGATGGCGCAGCCGATCTGGTGATCGTGCATCAGGTACTGCATTATCTGGACGACCCGGCGCGGGCGCTTGGCGAAGCCGCGCGGGTGCTCGGCCCCACGGGTAAGCTGCTGATTATCGATTTTGCACCGCATGAGCTGGAGTTCCTGCGTGATGATCATGCGCACCGGCGGCTCGGCATTGCCGATCAGGACATGAAGCGGTGGCTGGACAGGGCCGGCGTCCGCATCGAGCGCCGCGAACAGTTGCCGCCGCAGGGCAATGAGGGCCAGGAGGGTCTGACCGTATCGATCTGGCTGGCCGGCAAGTAGGGCATGAGTTTGTTTCCGTCCCCTTGTGGGAAGGGCAACTGCGTATGGCTGTCTCACCATCCAATTTCGTCATCCCGGCCTTGAGCCGGAATCCAGGGCAATGTTGCACGGTCGTGCTAGAAAGCCCCTGGAGCCCGCATCTGCGCGGCTTTCGCCGCTTGTCCGGGATGACGGGTAGGGATGATCTTTCAAGGCGACATGCGCTGTTGCGGTCACATGCGATTGTCCTGCCACAAGCGGAAGCACAAGAGCTCTGGTCCCATTCCGAGCTAAAAGCTTTTGTGATACCTGTTGGCGGTCTTTACGCATTCAAGTTCGCGTACACCGTTACACATGCGCTCCAGGTTGCGGCAGGCGGCAAACAGAGCCGGCACGTCCGGGTGCCAGTTGGCGATCATGGCGGTGTAGATGTCGGCGCCGCTCCAGGTGTCACCAAGCAGGAACGGTTGATCGCCGATAGCCTGATCGACAATCTCGAGCTGTTTGGTCAGGTCAGCCAGGGCCGATGTCTTTACGCCGTCGATGCCGGCCGGGTCGCTGGTATGGCGATCGGCGTAATAGTAGCGCAGGTCCGCCATATAAAGGTTGGCCGCGCTGAACACCAACCAGCGCAGGTAGTGCGGCCGCAGCGCCGAGCCCGGCGGCGGGCCAAGGCCGGCTTCCAGGTTGAGGTCGCCGAGATAGATCATCATGGCGGCGCTCTCGGTCATCGCGGTGCCGTCGGGCAATTTGAGCACCGGCACCTGGCCAAGCGGGCTGAGCGCGCCGAACTCGGCGCCCCTATGATCGCCTTTGGATTTGTCGATGGTCACCACCTTGTATTCGGTGCCCGATTGCTCGAGCGCAGCATGCACGGCAAAGCCGCCGGTTTCGGGACGGGTGTACAGGGTGTGCATGGCCGGGGCTCCGGGTAACGGGGACTGGATGTTTTCCCCACAGACCCTAAATGACTTGCTGCGAAAGGGAAGATACCAAAGCGTGCAGAATGTTCGTGCATCAGTGTCGAATTCAGTATTAGCTGACAGTTTCGAGTTGGCTTCAGCGGGATTTTTGGGATGGCATCGATGGGGTTTACCCCCAGTTACCGGGTTGGCGTGATTTTAGTCCTTTTGGCCGGGGCGTGCTGGTCGTCGATGGGAATTGGCATCCGGCTGATGCTGGAAGCCCAGGTCTGGCAGATCCTGTTCTACCGGTCGCTGGCGCTGGCGCCGTTTCTGTTCATCGTCATTGCCTTCCGCAGCGGCGGCAAACCGGTTTCGGTGATCCGCTCGGCCGGACTGCCGGGCGTGATCGGCGGTTTTGCGCTGGTCACCGCGTTCGCCGGCGGGATTGCCTCCATCCAGCTGACCACCGTGGCCAACGCCATGTTCCTGTTCGCTGCTGCACCGTTCATGGCCGCGGTTCTGGGCTGGCTGGTGCTGGGCGAGAGCGTGCGCACGGCGACCTGGGCGGCGATGGCGGTAGCGATCATCGGGATCGTCATCATGGTGCGCGGCGATATTGTCATTGGCGACTGGCTGGGCAGTGCGCTGGCGCTGCTGGCAGGGTTCGGTTTTGCCGTGTTCACGATCGCGCTGCGTTTCGGCAGGTCGCAGGACATGATGCCGGCGATATTTCTGTCCGGCGTGTTTGCCGTGGTGATCGCCGGCGTGGCCAATATGCTGGCGGGCCAGTCATTGGCGGTACCGGTCAACGATATCGCCATTGCCATGGGGCTGGGCGTGTTCCAGCTTGGCGCCGGGCTGACGATCTTCACAATCGGCTCAAAAGTGGTGCCGGCTGCAGAACTGGCCCTGCTGGCAATGACGGAAGTGCTGCTCGGCCCAATCTGGGTGTGGCTGTTTCTGGGCGAGACAGCCAGCTTTTCGACCCTGGCCGGCGGCTCGATCCTGTTACTGGCGATTGCCGGAAATGCGGTTTCCGGCCTCAGGCGAAAACCTGGCCCGCTCGTGCTTCCTTAGAGGCCGTTATATTGTTGTGGTTTGCGTTCGAAAGTTTCTTGCGAATGATTATCAATCGCATTATAAACTAGCGGCTTGGTATATGGAAGAAGTCCAAAATGGTGCTCGACAGGATCGGTTTTCAGCGATTTCTTGACCGCGTGTCGCGGCGTGATTTCTTGCGCGGCGGCATCGGCGGGGGCGTCGGGGCGATTGCAACCGGCGCGGCCGCAGCAGGGGCGGTGGCAGCCGATGGCGGGCATGCAAGCCATGGCGGGGCACACGGCGGTTCCAACATCACGGTTGGCCAGGTCAATCATGAAGCCAACGGATTTGACCCGCACGATATCGCGACCGACTGGGACACCGGTGTGCTGACCACAGAAGCTGACGGGCGCAAGGTGCGCACCTTCGAAGTGGTCGCCGTCGACAAGGAAATCGAGATCGCGCCGGGCATCATGTTCCCGGCCTGGACCTACAATGGCCGCATTCCCGGTCCCACGTTCCGGGCAACCGAGGGTGAATGGCTGCGGTTTCACTTCGTCAACGATGGCAGCCATCCGCATTCGATGCATTTCCACGGCATTCATTCAGCTGCCATGGACGGGGTGCCGGGCGCCGGCATGGTCGATCCGGGCAAGGATTTCACCTATGAGATGCCGGCCAAACCGTTCGGCTGTCATCTTTATCACTGCCATGCCTTTCCGCTGAAACGGCATATGCACAAAGGCCTTTATGGTGCTTTCATCATCGATCCGGACCCTGCGCTGCATCCAGAGCACGCCGATGTTGCGCGCTCGCGCCTGCTGGGGTCGCCGGAGAACGCCAAGTGGCAGGAATTCGTCATGGTTATGAACGGGTTCGACACCAACTTTGATGAAGAAAATGAGGTCTATGCGGTCAACTCGATTGCCTTTGCCTACGCGCAAAAGCCGATCCGGGTCGAAAAGGAGCGGCCGATCCGGGTCTATCTGGTGAATGTAACCGAGTTCGATCCAGTCAACTCGCTTCACCTGCACGCTAATTTCTTCAATTACTTCGACCACGGCACGACGCTGACGCCAACCCTTGTGACCGTCGACACCATCATGCAGTGCCAGGCCCAGCGCGGCATCGTCGAGATTGATTTTTCGCAGCACGAGCCGGGCCACTACATGTTCCATGCCCATCAGGCCGAGTTCACCGAGCTCGGCTGGATGGCGAACTTTGAGGTGGTGTAGCGGTGTCCCGATCATTGTCCATCATTGTCCCTTTGTTGCTGGTTGCCGCCCTGGCCGCTGGCTTGTTGTGGCTGAAGCCGCTTGATGGTCTGAGCGCCGGAACGCCGCCGGCCGAGGATGTGGCGATCGAGCGGGTGATGCTCGACGCTGAAGGCATCCATGTCTGGCTCAGGGCTTCGGGCAGCCAACCGGTGTCGCTGGCGCAGGTTCAGGTCGATGGCGCCTACTGGACGTTCACGCAACACCCGAAAGGCCCGATCAGCCGGCTGTCGAGCGCACGGCTTGATATCGACTACCCCTGGGTTGACGGCGATGCCCATGCACTGACCTTCGTGACCGGCGCGGGCACGACATTCGATCATGAAATCGCGGTCGCGCGCACGACGCCGAAAGCCGGCGGCAACTTCTGGTCGCTGGTGCTGCTCGGGCTGATCGTCGGGCCGATACCGGTCGGCATCGGTCTGTTGTTCCGGCCGGCGATCCGCGGCGCCGGGCAAACGGCGATCCAGTTTCTGCTCGGGCTGACGATCGGCCTGCTGGCCTTCCTGCTGATCGATACGATCGAGGAAGGTCTTGAGTCCGCCGAACAGGCGATTGGCGGGCTTGGCGCTTCATCGCTGTTCTGGGCCTCTGCGGGCTTGAGCCTGTTGGGGCTGATGGCGCTCGGCCGGCGAGACGGCGCGCCGCCGGAAGGTTTGCGGCTGGCGCTGTTTATCGCCATCGGCATCGGGCTTCACAACCTCGGCGAAGGGCTTGCGATCGGGGCTTCGCTGAGCGCCGGAGAAGTCGCACTGGCGTCCTATCTGGTGATGGGATTCGCGCTTCACAATGTCACCGAAGGTGTCGGCATCGCGGTGCCGCTTGGCGCCGCGGCGGTCGGCTTGCCGGCACTGGCCGGTCTGGCTGCGGTTGCCGGCGTGCCGGCGATCCTTGGCACATTGTTGGGCGTGTCAGCCTATGCGCCGCATCTGGCGGCGCTGGCGTTTGGTATCGGCGCCGGTGCGATTGCCCAGGTCATCATCGAACTCACCCTGCAGCTGTCGGGACGTCTTGGCGGTCAACAGGGCCTTTTGGCGCGCGGCAGCGTTGCCGGCATGGCGGCAGGCGTTGCGGTGATGTATGTGACGTCACTGGTGATCCAGGGATAAACAATCCAACAGCTCATCGACCGGCTGGTCGCTGTCGAAGGACTGCAGCTGATTGAAGATGTCCGCCGAACGATTTTCATGGGCAAAGGCGCTCAGGCAGTCGGCGAATTTAGCCTGGTGTTCTGATGTGGTCATCGGCCATGCCGGCGAACCGCGCACCGTTCCAATCGTTGCCGACAGCGTCTTGCCGCTGTTCAGCTTGATGTCGAGGGTGTCCGGCACCGATGCCACCATGTCGCTGGCGCCGCCGGGTGGCTCGAAAGGTTCGACGCCGATCATGCTTTCGAGCGCACACAAGTCAGCGCGCTGCAGTGCTTCAGGTTCGAAATGGCCGATCCGCACGTTGCCGTCCACAGCGGCTGCCGCCAGGCACCAGGTTATGCTGAAGCGGGCTTGCGGCGGTGTCTGCGGGGCATGCCTTGAGGCAACATCATAAAACGAGCGGGGGACCTTGATGGACATGGCATCGATGGCCGAGACATCGCCCACCTCATCGCGCAGCTGGAGCATCGCTTCGATCGGGCGGTGGGTGTAGTTGCATGACGGATAGGCCTTTATGCAGATGCCAACCTCGTCGATGGCCAACGGATCGCCAATGCTGCCTGCCAGTTCAGTAAAGCCGGGAGCGGCATCCTCGTTCATGATGTGGATATAGCCGCGTGGTTCTTCCAGGACGCCGACGTTGGCGGTGATACCGCTGGCCGCGAGCTGTGCAGCGGTGATGCCCCAC
>JABDJG010000241.1 GCA_013002595.1 Hyphomicrobiales bacterium
GGCCCATTTTGCCTGTGGACGTCACTTTGAGCAGCTTGAAGGGGGCGACCCTGCTGCGCTACTCAAAGCCAGCCACAGACAAAATGGGCCGCGCCAGCGCTACAACCTGAATGTCCACAGGCCCTAAAGGTACCGGGTTCTTTTTATGATTAGAGTGGCGCTGGTTGCGTCGGTGATGGCGATGTCGGTTGCAGCATCGCTGCCGGTGCACGGCGGCGATGCGGTATCTGCAATGGACTCCGTGGTTAGCGTGCTGCCCGACTGGCTTGGCCGGCCGCCGAATTTTGATGAGCCGGAAGGCTCTGGTGTGGTGATCGGCGATGGCCGCACGGTCGTGACCGCGGCCCATGTGCTTGGCAATGCCCAAAGGGTGCTGGTGCGCACCCGTGACGGCGATATCGTGGCCGCCCGCATCAAGGCAGCTGACAAGGCTACCGATCTTGCCGTCCTGGAGATTGATGCGCCGCTGGTGGCGCTGCGGTTTGCCGGCGATGCAAAGGTTGGCCAGCGGGCCTGTGCGATCGGCAATGCCTTTGGACTCGGTATATCGATGACCTGCGGTACGGTCTCGGCTGTCAACCGGGCTGGCGTGGGCTTCAACGCCATCGAAGATTTTGTCCAGACCGATGCAGCGGTCAATCCGGGCGCATCGGGCGGCGCGCTGGTCGATGCGCAAGGGCGGCTGATCGGTGTTTTGTCGGCGATCTTCACAAAGCAGTCCGATGCCAATATCGGCGTCAATTTTGCGGTTTCCGGCCCACTGGCCGAAAGGGTGGTTGCGGGCCTTGAAGGGAACGGACAGATTGCCTGGCACTTCGCCGGGTTGAGATTGAAGGTGTATCCAGCCAAGGGCGAGACCGGCCGGCAGGCAGCGTGGGTGGCGCAGGTGCGCGGCGACTCGGCAAGCGCGCTTGCCGGTCTCAAGCCGGGTGACCGGATCGTGCGGGCTGCCGGGCGGCGGATTCGCAAGCCGCAAGAATTGCGCGGTGCACTGGCGCGGCTCAAACCGGGTGATAAGATCGTTCTGGACTATGTGCGCGCCGGAATGAAGGCGCGCACGGAACTGACGATGAATTAGCAATTGGGAGACATACGATGGACGATGAAAAATTCAACATGTCGATGCGCAAGTTTTTGAAGCAGGTCGGTGTGACCTCGCAGCAGCACATCGAGCAGGCGGTGCGCGACAGCGGCAAGTCATCGGGCAAGGTGGCCGTGAAGGTAGTTCTGACCAGCGCTGATATTGGTCTGGAGCACACGGTCGACGGTGAGATCGAACTTGGATAGCGAGCCGACCTTTCCGCCCTTGTTGAGCGGGCGTGCGGTTGCCGCGGGTGAAGATGCTTTTGCAGCTGCGCTTGGCGCCTGCACGGGCGGCGATGCCGGCGCCGGCGATGTGTTCTGGTCGCGGTCACAAGGCGTTATGGATGTGGCGGTGGTGCTGGAGCCGGAGGTTTCGGCAACCCGGTCCTTGCAGATGCTGTTCGTTGCCATGGTGGCGTTTGGCGACAGTTTCGGCGCTATCGGTCCGCCCGAGGTCGGCGTGTTCTACCGCTGGCCAAACCAGATGCTGATCAACGATGCGCGCTTCGGTGAGGCCCGTGTCGGCCTGCCGGACGTTCCCGGCGATACGGTGCCGGACTGGCTGGTGGTCGGCCTTACCGTGCAAATTCATCCCGATGAAAGCGGCCCCGAGCCGGGGCACGATCTGCTCAACACCAGTCTTTGGTATGAAGGGGCAGGTGAAATCGACCGCACCATGCTGGTTGAGTCGTACTCTCGGCATCTGCTCACCTGGATCAACAAATGGGGTGACGACGGCTTCAAACCGGTGCACGAGAACTGGCTCGGCCGGGCTATCGGTCATGACGACGTGATCGACATCGACTGGAACGGCAAGCGGCACAAGGGAAAGTTCCTGTCGATCGATGAGGAAGGCAATTTGTTGCTGAAAAAGAAAAAGGACACTGCGTCATTGCCGGTTGCTGACATCGTGGTTCGGGCCGGCGCATGAAGCTTTTGCGAATCATTCGTTTCGATCAGTCGGACAATCACGTCTTTGCGCGCGCAGCCGAACCCGATGAATGGTCGGTGTCGGGCGCATCGGAGTTTGCCGGGCTTGGCGACGACGAGATCAAAGGCAAGACGCGCCAGGCGTTTGCCAACGGGTTTCTCGGGGTCCCTTCGCTTGGCCGCTCGACCTTCGCAACGGTGGCAACGATTACCCAGGACGAGCGCGATGAGCTGCACATGCTGTTTGCACGCACACTGGTTGAAGAGGCCGGCGCACCATCGCTTGAGCAAGCCCTGAGCGTCGCGCAGGCGGAAATCAGCTTTGCCGCCGATCTGTGCGCCGGCAAACCGATTAATACGGTCTTCACAGTGCGCCGGGTGATCGACAAGAAGGGCCAGTTCCGCGAAGAATTCCGCGAGATCAAGCCGCCGACCGGCGAGCCGCAGCATGCGCGGATCTGGGACGTTTCGGAGGCGGATGCCGATGGTTGATTTCTGGAGCCATTCAGGCTGGCATTTGCTGAAGGCCGATGAAGCAGGCGATTTGGTGGTCACGCCGGCGTTTGTGCGGGCCTATTTCCTGCGCCCTGAGGTGATGCCCGAAGACGGCTCGTGCGCCGGCGAGATTGCCCTGCATGAGGCGATCACCGAGGACCCGCTACGCCGTGTCGATGAGGCAGAGATTGCCGCAATTGCCGATGCGGACGTTCAGCACAACTACCGTGTGCTGCTGGCGTTCCGGGATTTTCTGGTCGATGCCGGCACGCTGGAAGCGGCCTATCTCCGGATCATCCGCGGTCAGGGCGCGCCGCAGCTGCCGATGCTGTTCATGGATCAGATGGTGCATGCTATCTTGCGCCAGATCCTGAAAGATGTGGATGATCCAATGCAGGTGCGGGCTGCTGAACTATTCTTTCGCGAGCAAACGGTTTCAACCGATGACGGGCGCATCATGCTGGCCGATGAGGACACCGTCGACATGGTGGCCCAGACCGGCGGCATGGGCGGCCTTGGCCAGCTGTTGGCGCAGAACGCGACGCCGGCGCGCCAGGTCGAACTCGACGTGCTGCACGAGGACAACAAGCAGGACTACTGGCAGCGCTCGGACCGGTTCGACACGGTCATCGATCTGCGCTTTACCCAGCCGGCGCTCGATGCCTTTGCCAGGGTGATCGAGCGCTGGGTTGCACATTTCCTGAAAGTTACCGTCAAGGTGCAGCCGGTGCAGCGGATCGATGACGAGAACTGGCGCTGGCATATCGGGCTTGACGCCAAGGCGAGCGACGTTCTCAACCGGCTCTATCAGGGCGAGGAGGCCTGGCTCGACGATCAGGCGCAGATCATTGCGCTTTTCAACATGCAGATCGAAGATCGCGCCGCGGTGATCGAAACGGTGCGCGGCCGGCCGGTCTATCTCGGGCTGGCGATGAGTGCAGACGGCAAACTGCGCATGAAGCCGCAGAACCTCCTGGTCAACATGCCGCTGGAGCAGGCTGCATGAATGATGATGAGGATACCGGCTTCCTGGACAGCTTCTTCATGCGCATCATGGCCGGTGTCGTGATTGTCGTGTGTGTCGGTATCTTAGCCTTTCTCAACCGTGAAAAGCTGATTGCGCAATCTGTCGAAGAACCGCCCGGCCTCAACCCGGACTTCGTCAAATGCCGCGATATCCGGGTTGCCCAGGTCGACAAGCTGCTGGCCGACGGGATCATCAAGCAAGACAGGTACGAGGTGTTCAGGAACCGGGCGATAGAAGCCTGCACCGGCCAGTTCCCGCCACAGCTGTGAATCGCTACTGCGTCCGTGCTGGCTCAATGCCGGGATGATCGATGAGGATCAGTTGTCTCTACTCTTATCGCGCGCCTTGGCGCGGGCCTCTTCGCGCTCGGCCAGATCATCGGCGGTAGTGCGCACGGTCGGACGAGGGGCCGAGGCGAACGGTTCGCTGCCCATGTTTTCGGTCTGGTGGATGATACGGCAGTCATCGCACATGCGGATGAGGCTTTGGGCGTCCTCGGACTGGAACATCGAGTGCTTGCCGGCCAGTTGCGCGACAATGCGCTCGATCGAGCTCTTGGTGCCGAAGGCCTTGCCGCACCGGGTGCACTCGGCTGGCTCTTCCTCATTGAGAATGGCCGGCGACATCGCCTCGTTGGTCAGGTTGAGGCGGGCTTCAAGCGAGATGACGCTTTCCGGGCAGGTCGTGCGGCACAGGCCGCACTGGACGCAGTCCTGCTCGATGAAGCGGACCTGGGGCAGGTCGGGATTGTCGCGGATGGCGCCCATCGGGCAGGCCGACACACAGGCAAGACACATGGTGCAGCCGTCAGTGTCGATCGATATCTGCCCATAGGGTGCGCCATCGGGCAGGGCGATGATGTCCTGCTGGTTCGGCGCATCGGCGTTGAGCAGGAATGCCGCGGTGCGGGCGACCTGGCGTTTATCGCCGGAAGCAATGAAGGAATGCGCTGTCATCGGCCCCACATCAGGACGCTGCCACAAAATGGCCTCGACTGCATCGGGATCGGTCTCATCGATGATCGCGATCCGCTCGGTACCGGCCTCATAATCCATGGCTGAAAGGATGGCATTGGCGAGTTCGGCCTGGGCGGCCAGGCCGTCGGTCTCATCGCGGCGCGCCGGATCGATCAACAGCAACATGCCCTGTGCGCCGAGCGCCAGGGCCGTCGTCATCAGGTCATGACCGATCTGCGTTGTCTCGTTGACCGCAAACGGGATGACGTTGGCTGGCAGGCCGCGGCCGAACCGGGATATCATCGAGATCATCTCGCTGCCGTGACGCTCATCGTGGACCAGCAGCCAGGGGCTCTTGCCGCCAGCCGCGTCATAGGCGGGCAGGAGGGTCTTGAGCCGTTCGATCAGGTCCTCGCGGCGCGGTAGCGCGTATGAGGTTGCCCCGGTCGGGCAGACCGATGCACAAGATCCGCAGCCGCCGCAGATCGCCGGATCAATCTTGACATGATCGCCGTCGGGCGAGATGGCCGAGACCGGGCAAACATCGAGACAACGCGTGCAACCGGTCTTGGCGGACCGCGAATGGGCGCAGATACTGGCGTCATAGGAGACATAGAGCGGTTTTTCGAACTCGCCGACCAGGTCAGAGGCCTCGAACATGGCGTTGGCGATGTCGAGCGGCGATGCCGGGTCGACATGGAAATAGCCGTCGCGGCGCCCGGCTGCGGCAAACAGCGGATCGTTGCCGGATACATCGATGATGAGGCTGCAGGCCGATGCGGCACCGTTGCGCGGCATGATGAATTCAAGCGAAGTCTTCGACGACGGCACGGCCGGTGCATAGCCGTCCACCACGATTTCAAAGGCGCCAAGGTGGCCGGCGGCCGCCTTGATGAGCCCCTTAAAGACGGGCACATCGACGACACTGGGCGGAATGGCGTCATCCGCTTCGGTGAGCAGCAGCGTGACGCTCAAACGGCTGGACAGTTTGCGGGCAATATCAAATGCGACACTGGATTTGCCGTAAACCAGGCAGATCCCGTCAGATGTCAGCGTTGTCGTGCCGGCCGGTGTGATATCGAGCCCGGCCTCGGCAATGAGGGCGGCCATCTTTGCGGTGGCGTTGGGGCCATCTTCGCTCCAGCCGGCGCGCTCGCGGATGTTGGCAAAGCGGGCAATGCCGCCGGCGCCGGCATCTTCTGCGACCTCGGTGAACAGCGGGGCTTCCTGGGTACAGCACACAAGCATCGGTTCACCGGCCTTGACGGCATCGGCGAAGTTGCCAAGTTCAGTGCGGCACAGATTGGTGTGGACATTCAAGTCCTTGGCGCCGCATGCCTTGGCCAGCGCCTTGGCATCGATGTCCATTGTCTTTTCGCAATTGCAGACGAATACTCGTCGTCCGGCCACTTCCATAAGCGTTTGCCTTGTTTGTTTGTGTTGAAACCGTTGGTCTCGGCGGCATCCTAAAGCCGTGGAGTTTGGTTGCAATCAATATTCCACGCAGCGGTTTGACAGATGGCCAGTTGGTGTGAGCCCGCTATAACCCTATATATCAGGGGACACAGATGGGAAGGCTTATGCCGGACAGCGAAACTTGCAAGATTGGCATCGTGCTGGAGCGCCGGGTCAGTGACAATGAGTGGCTCGACCACGAGTGGGTCACAGTCGGCCTGACGCTCGAAGTGGTCGATGCCGATGACTGGGTGCAGCTGTATGAAACCGAGCAGGTGTGCCGCTTTCTGTCGCCGGCGGTCGAGCTGGAGTTGCACCGGGCCGAGACCGAGGCGTATCTTTACAATCTGGAATCGCCGGAACCGTCGATTTTTGCGGTCCTGCGTCACGATGAGGAATCGGAGGAAACCGTGCCGTTTGAGGTGCATGTGGTGACGGCGAGCCCCTATGAGGCACAGGATTATCTTGATTCATCCGAAGAGCACGTCGACCGTATCGGGCTGCCGGCCGAATTGCGGGCCTGGTTGCAGGCATTCGTCGACGAACATCACACCCAGGAAGAGTTCAAGAAACGCCGGCGCGACAAAGTGTCGGTCGAAGAGCACAAGTTCGGTCAGGAATCGCTGGTTGAATTGCGCAAGCGCATGGGTCCCGACGGCTCGGGGAGTGTCCATTGAGCGTTGATCGCAAAGACAACGGGTTTCTCGATCGCTGGTCGAAGCGCAAAAAGGCCGTCGAGCAGGAAGAAATCGAGGCGGAAGCTGACGATGGTGCCGCTGAAACCGTTCAACGCGAGCCGGAAACGGATGAAGAGGCGCTTGAGATGCTGCGCGAGCGTGATCCCGAGCTTGCCGAGCAGGTATCTGCGATCGACATCGAAGCGCTCACCTATGACGATGACTTTTCGATCTTCATGAACAAGAAAGTGCCTGAATTCATCCGGCGCAAGGCACTGTCCAAGCTTTGGCTGTCGAGCCCGATTTTGGCCAATGTCGACGGTTTGAACGATTATGACGAGGACTTCAGGGACGCCGGATCGATTATCGAGGCGGTGCAGACTGCCTTCAGCAAGGACGAAGATGGCCAGCGCGAAAGCGCAGATGGGCAAAAAGAAGCAGTTGCTGAGGCTGACGTGGAGACAGCAGAACACGAGCCCGCGTCGGCCAATGTGAGCGATGAAGACGATGTGGCTGAAAATGCTATTGAAACAGCGGACGAAGACGCCGAGAGCGGTGAACGGCCTGTCTAAGGGGCAATTATGAACCCGGCGTTACACCATTCTTTACACTCTTGAGGCTATCATAATCTGTCCGTTAACCATCCTTCAGGCAACTTTGAAATAAATGGCGGTGGACCTTGGGTCAGGGAATAATCTGTTAACTTGAATGTGGTGACATCACCGTGCTCGATGAGCTGAGCAATTGGCCTTTGCAAAGGCGGACGCAAAAACTCTACTCCAGAGGGATGAGGATTGGCACAGGCAACCCAAATGATGACGAGCGAGCGCAAACGCCTTGCCGCGTTAGCGGCAGGATCAGGCTTGTCGGTTGGCTGCGGGACTTGTGAGCGGCGCATTGTCCAGGGTGTGCCTGGAGTCGGGAATATGGTCGAACGACACGGTGGCGGATTGAGAATACGAACCAAATCGGGGCAAGGAACAACCATGAATACGTGGCTTCCTTTTGAACAGACGGTCAAGGAGGCCGCATAAAATGACTGACACTCTGAAGATTCTGGTGGTCGATGACGATACTGATGCCGCGGATTCCCTTGCCGAGCTGTTTGAGATGGAAGGCCATGACGTGCAGGCTGTCTACAGTGGCGATAACGCCATTCAAGTCTGGCAGGAAAATGGTTTTGATGTCGCCTTCATGGATATCATGATGCCGGGCCGCAATGG
>JABDJG010000264.1 GCA_013002595.1 Hyphomicrobiales bacterium
TGATGGTGCTGCTGCCAACGGCGGCTATCTGATCCTGCCACCGGGCATCTACATCGCCCGCAATCTTTCAATTCGCACGCCGCTCTGCCTGCAGGGCATGCCCGGTCTCACCCAAGTGACATTTTCAGGCGGAGACCACCTGTTGAAAGCCGCCGCTGCCCGCAACATCACGCTTTCCGGCATCATCTTCGATGGCGCCGGCAAGGCGCTGACGGGGGGTGCGAATGCGCTGGTTGCCTTCAGCGATTGCGATGGCCTGACGATTGAGCAGTGTGAATTCCGCAATAGCAGTGCAAACGCCCTTGCCTTGAGCCGTTGCTCCGGCCGCCTCGTCCACAACACGCTCGCACATGCCGCCGATGCGGCGATCTTTGCAACTGACAGCAACGGGCTTGAGATCGCCCACAACCACGTACATGACATGGCCGATAACGGCATCCTGATCTGGCAGTCCGAGCCGCGAGAGGATGGCTCGGTCGTTTCGAACAACCGTATCGAGCGTATCGCCAACAAGAGCGGTGGCAGCGGCCAGTGGGGCAACGGCATCAACATCTTCCGGGCCGGCAATGTCGTTGCTGCCAACAACCACATCTCGGACTGTGCGTTCACCGCGATCCGCAACCACTCCGGATCCAACGTCCAGATGATCGCCAACAACTGCTCGCGCTCGGGCGAGGCGGCGCTTTACAGCGAGTTTGCTTTTGAAGGCGCTGTCATCAGCAACAACGTTGTCGATGGCGCAGCTACCGGCATCTCGATCACCAACTTCAACGACGGAGGCCGTCTGGCCGTATGCTCGAACAACCTGGTCCGCCATCTGACACCGATGCCGGGAAGCGACAAAAAAGGTGTCGGCATCGCCGTTGAAGCCGATACGGTCGTCACCGGCAATGTCATCGAAGATGCAGCTGATGCCGGCATGGTGCTTGGCTGGGGTCGCTATGCGCGCAACATTTCGGCAACCGGCAACATCATCCGCCGCGCCGCCGTAGGCATTGCAGCATCAGCCACCGAGGGCGCCGAAAGCTGCCTGATCGCCAACAACATTATCGCCGGTGCGCACCAGGCGGCCATCCTCGGCATGGACCACGCCAGGCCGGTCACCAGCGACCTTGCCAGGCAGACGGCGCAAGCGCCGGCCAATTTGGCGATCTCGGGAAATCTGGTCAGCTGAGCGACCTCAAAATGGCTTCGTCTATGGTGACGAAATCGCCCGCAGCACACCGGTCTCGATATTGGCGCGGTTGAGCACCGGTGTTGCAGCAAATTTCTCCTGTACCTTGCGCTCATTCGCATCAAACCCGCCGAAATCAATCAGCAGTCGGGCCATCAGTTTTTCTGCCGCCCGGCTCGCGCCGTCATCGCACTTGAGCGCGATGCCGAGACCGGCATGAGGAACAGCACCACAAAACACACCTTCAGCGCCGGTCTTCACAAAAGCCCGCGGCACCGCCTCCATCAATTCGGTACAGAACCGTCCGGTACCCGCCACCATGAACGGATGGGCCTTGACCGCAGCGATAATCCGCGCCGCCGCGTCGCGCTTGTTCGCGCTCAGTCCGTTGCCGCTGGCGAACCGCGCAAATCCCAGTGCCCAGGCTTTGAGCGGCAGCGCCCAGGTCGGCACCGAGCACCCGTCGATCCCGCAGGGCGCAGCGGAGACATCGGCATCGCACAACTCGGCCATCACAGCTGCTACCTGCTTTTGCACCGGGTGTTCGGGCCGGGTGTAGCCTTTCAGGTCGACGCCAAGGTGCTTTGCAAACGCCAGCATACCGGCATGTTTGCCTGAACAGTTGTTGTGCACTTGTTTTGGCTCACCTCCAGCCGCCGCCAGAACATGGCTCGCGTCTTCGTGCGTTGGCCAATGCGGCCCGCATTCATAGGCTTCTTCGGCGATGCCGGCCTTGGCCAGCATCGAGCGCGCCGTGTCGATATGCGCTGGCTCGCCACCATGCGATGCGCACGCCAGCGCGATTTCGGCATCGTCAAACCCGAACTCATCGGCAACGCCGGCCTCGACCATGGCCAGCGCCTGAAACGCCTTGACGGCAGAACGTGGAAACACCGGCGATGAAACATCGCCGGCTTGTGCGATCAGGCTGCCGTCTGCGCTGCAAACAGCATAGGAGGCATGGTGGCGGCTTTCGACAATCCCGCCACGGGTGACTTCAACCAGAATTGGATTGGTCATTCAGCTGCTTCTGCAAGGGTGTAATCAACCGGCGTTGAATAACGCGGATCTTGGTGCGCCTGCCAATATAGCGAATGCAGCCGGCTGGCAACCGGTCCGGTCTGGCCATCGCCGACATTTTCATCATCAAGCACCGTCACCGGAATGATTCCGCCGGCGGTGGAGGTGATGAAAATTTCATCGGCCGATTTCAGCGCATCGCGAGGCACCGGCGCAATCTGCGTTTCGATATTGAGATCGCGGGCCAGTTCGATCGCCGTGCGCCGGGTAATGCCCTGCAGCACACCGGTATCGGGCGTCATCATCGAACCGCCGCGGATGATGAAGATGTTGAAGCCCGGCCCTTCCGTCACATTGCCGTTCCGGTCGAGCAGGACCGGCACCTTCGCGCCGCGATCAGACGCTTCCATCATGCCCGCCGTCAGATCGCCCCACATGTAATTCTTGATCGACTGATCGAACGTCGTCATTGCCATGCGCTCGGGGCTGGCAGTGATCATGCGGATACCGCCGAGTTGCTCTTCAAGAGGCGTGATCCACATGAACGGGATGGCAAACCCGTACAGGCCGTTTTCACAATCAAGCGGATTGCGCGAGCCCGGCGGCAGCGAGCCGCGCGTGCCGGTAAAGCTGACGTAGACATCTTCCAGCCCGGTCAGTGCCACCAGCCGGTGCAGCATGGCAATCAGCCCGTCCCGGTCGAGCGGCAGATTGAAACGCAGCTTGTCGGCGCTGCCTAAAAACCGGTCGACATGATCCTCAAGCCTGAAAAACCGCGACTTCCACACATGCACGACATCATAGGTTGCATCCGAGCGGATGAATCCCAGATCGGTGATCGGTATCCGCGCTTCTTTGACCGGCACAAACGCGCCGTTCATGTAGCCCGCACCGGCGGCAAATGGGTTGTCAGATGTCATGGCTGTCATGTTCCACCCTTGCGTTGAAGTTGTTTGGGCCATCTAAGCATCAATAGCACAACCGTACGAGCCTGGAATTGCCTACGTGTGTCGCCATTGACCTCGGCTGACCATAGGAGCCATGATGGCATATGCTCCCAACAACCAAGGAGTCCCACCATGGAACTGTTTACCGCCCGTGTATGCCCCTACGCCCATCGCAGCCGGTTGGCTCTTTTGGAAAAGGGGCTCGAATTCGAACACATCGAGATAGATTTCAAGAACAAATCAGCCCGGTTCCTGGAAGCCTCGCCCTATGGCAAGGTGCCGGCCCTCGTCCACAATGGCGAGACGATCTACGAAAGTCTTGTCATCAACGAATATCTCGATGAGGTCTTCCCTCAGCCCAGCCTGATGCCCGCGAGTGCAGCGCTCAGGGCCAAGGCGCGCATCTGGATCCACTATTGCGATGAGTATTTCACCGGCGATTTCTATGCTGTGATCCACAACAAGGACCATGACCAACACGCCGAACTGACCGCAACGGTCCGCGACAGACTGCGTTTTGTCGAGAACGAGGCTTTTGCCAGACTGCCCGGTGATGGTCCATATTGGTTCGGCGCTGATGTCAGCCTGGTTGATCTTGCCTGGTATCCGTTCTTTGAGCGCCTGCCGGCCTGGTCGCATTATCGCGGTCTGACCATCCCGGATGACTGCCCGCGCCTTGCAGCCTGGGCCACCGCCATGAAGGGACGGGCCTCGGTTATCGAGGTCGCCAACGATGAGGCCTATTACATCGACAACTACAAGGGCTATGCCGGTGAGGTCATGGCGGCCTGAGTCTACACGCCTCCGGCCGCCAAACTGCCGAAACGGTCGCGGATTCGTTGAAGCAGCGTATCGCGCACCTGGCGGTAGCCATCAAGGATCTGTTCGCGGCTGCCGGCAATGGCAGACGGGTCGAGGGTTGGCCAGTACTCCGCCTCGATGGCCTGCGTACGGGTCATCTCCAGCGCCTTGTGATGGGCTTCCGGCGACAGCGAGATCACCAGATCGAAGCTGCTGTCTTCAAGATCATCGAAGGTGCGCGGCTTGTGCCTCGACATGTCGATGCCGATTTCATCCATCACCGGGATGATAAAGCCTTCCAGTTCGCCAGCCCGCACACCGCATGACTGAACATAGACCTGGCGGCCGTAAAAATGCCGCATGATATTTTCTGCGATCGGTGAGCGGATCGCATTGTGGCTGCATGCAAACAAGACGGCACCTGGCAGATCGCTCGCCATCGACGATCCCTTCAGCCGCGCCAGTGCAAAACGCACACCAGAGTGAACAGCCGCCGGGCGGTGTCGAAATCGATGTCGATCTTGCCTCTAAGCCTTTCTTTGAGAATTTCGCTGCCTTCGTTGTGCAGTCCGCGCCGCGCCATGTCGATGGTCTCGATCTGGCTCGGGGTCGAGGTGCGGATCGCCTGGAAATAGCTGTCGCAGATCATGAAGTAGTCTTTGACGATCCGCCGGAATGGAGACAGCGCCAGCCCGATGATGGCGCAGCTGTCGTCCGACTGGTCCGAGATACCGAACATCAGCCTGCCTTCAGCAATCGACAAGCGCAATTTGTATGGCCCCTGGTCGCGGCCAACGACGTGGAACGAATTCTCCTGCAGCAGGTCGAAAATCGCCACCTGCCGCTCATGCTCGACATCGGCTGACGGCACTGCAGCCAGGCTGGTGTCGAGCTCAATATCGATCAGCTTGGCTGTCTCTTCGTTTGGTTTTTCGTCCTCAGTCGATGTCATTTCAGACCCAGCACTTATTCCGTCGCAAAATCAGGCCGCACCCTAAAATGTTTTACGGGCAATTGAAATCGCCGTAGCGTTACTCTGGGTCCCGGCTCGAAGGCCGGGATGACGGTCAGGGAAAAGTCGTTGCTTTAAAGCAATCAAGGCAAGTTCAGCCTTATCGCCACCGACCTGGCGTGAGCTTCCAGGCCCTCAGCGCGGCCGAGCGTAACGGCATGGCCACCAATTTCGCGCAGTGCATCGGGCGAGCATTTCAGGATCGATGTGCGCTTCATGAAATCGAGCACATTGAGGCCTGATGAAAAGCGCGCGCTGCGCGCCGTTGGCAACACATGGTTCGGCCCGCCGACATAATCGCCAATCGCTTCGGGCGTATGTGCGCCGATGAAGATCGCGCCGGCATTTCGGACCCGCTCCGACAGACCTTCCGGGTCGCGCGTTACGACTTCAAGATGCTCCGGCGCCAGCATGTCAACGAGCGGGATGGCTTCATCGAAGTCGGCAACGATGACGATGGCGCCGAAATCACGCCAGCTCGCCCCGGCTATCTCGGCCTTGGGCAATGTCTTGAGCTGGCTCTCGACCGCCGCCTCGACCGACCGTGCGAAGTCTTCATCGTCCGTCATCAGGATCGATTGCGCACTGGTGTCGTGCTCGGCCTGCGCCAACAGGTCGGCCGCAATCCAGGCCGGGTCATTGTCGCCATCCGCCAGGATCAGCACTTCGGATGGCCCGGCGATCATATCGATGCCGACCGTGCCGAACACCTGACGTTTGGCGGCAGCCACATAGGCGTTCCCCGGTCCGGCGATCTTGGCGACCGGCGCAATGGTCTCGGTACCAAAGGCAAGCGCTGCCACTGCCTGTGCACCGCCGACCCGGTAAATCTCCGAGACGCCGGCAATCCTTGCCGCCGTCAGCACTTGCGCATTGATGACGCCATCGGGCGTCGGAACAACCATGACCAGCCGTTCAACACCGGCAACCGTTGCCGGAATGGCATTCATCAGAACCGATGAGGGATAGGCAGCAAGCCCGCCGGGCACATAAAGTCCAACCGCCTCCAGCGCCGTCCAGCGGTGCCCGAGTTCAACCCCGCTCTCATCGGTATAGCGCTCCGCGCCCGGCAGCTGGCGCTCGTGATAGGCCCTGATCCGCCCTGCCGCCATCTCAAGCGAGGCGCGGATGTCATCCGGGCAGTTCGCTTCGGCTGCAGCGATCTCATCCTGGGAAAATCGCAAGGTTTCCGGTGTCAACTCATGCCGGTCAAACGCCGAGGTGAAATCGATCAGCGCCTGATCGCCATGTTCGATGACGCTTCCGATAATCTCGGCCACAGCCGCGTTCACATCCGCAGATGCCTCGCGCTTCATCGTCAAAAGCATGTCGAACTGCGTTTCGAAATCGGCCGCTGCCGTGTTGAGCCATTGCGCCATGGGAATCCGCTGTTCAGTCGTCGTGGCTGGGAATGTTCCCGGTTTCCCACATGGGGCCGAGATCTTCAAGGTTTGCCTCGATGCATTCGACATCGAGCCGGATGCTGCCGCCGCCCGAAAGCGTAAGTTCTATCGACCCCTCCGGCGCTTCACGGCCGGCCTTGAACTCGATGGCCAGCAGCGACAGGATTGCATCATCTGCCCCCAACCTGACCTTTTTTGACTGTACCGCCCGCACCCGGTCGAAATGCACCCCGCACCGCCGCCGCATGGCTTTGTTGCCGGTTGCTCCCTGCCAGTCGAACCGGTTCGCCACCATGACGAAACGCTGCTCGCCGGGAAGATAACGAATGTCGCCGATCCTCAGGACAGCGTCCTGCAGATGTGCTGAGAGCACCGACAGGTCATCGTCATCCAGTGCAGTGAGTTTCAACAGGTCCATCGGGTGCTAGTCGCTCAACCGTTCAACGTCGGCGCCGCAGTTGGCCAGTTTGGTTTCCAGCGTCTCAAATCCGCGGTCGAGATGATACACCCGGTTGAGGATGGTATCGCCTTCGGCCACCAGGCCGGCGATTACCAGCGACACAGAAGCGCGCAGGTCCGTTGCCATCACCTCGGCCCCGACCAGCCTGTCGACGCCCTTCACCAGCGCCGTGTCGCCCTGCAGGGTGATGTCGGCGCCGAGCCGGGCGAGTTCCTGGACATGCATGAAGCGGTTCTCGAAAATTGTCTCGCGGATCGTGGAAACGCCGTCGGCCTTGGTCATCAGGCCCATGAGTTGTGCCTGCAGGTCGGTCGGAAAACCCGGGTAGGGCCGGGTCTCGACCGAGATCGGCAACAGCCTGGAGCCATTGCGTTTGATCCGCATGCCTTCATCGCACGCCTTGATATCGATGCCGGCCTCGCGCATGACCTGCTGGAATGCATCAAGCTGGTCTGGCCGGGCGCCCTTGAGCAATACATCGCCGCCGGTCATCGCTGCTGCAATCGCATACGTGCCGGTTTCGATCCGGTCCGGCAGTACATCGTGCGTAGCACCGTGCAACCTGTCGACGCCGGAAATCGTCAGGGTCGATGAGCCTATGCCCTCGATCCTGGCGCCCATCTTGACGAGACATTCGGCAACATCGGCGACCTCCGGCTCTCTCGCGGCATTCTCGATGACCGTCTCGCCCTTGGCCAGAACCGCTGCCATCAGCGCGGTGTGTGTCGCCCCGACCGAGACCTTCGGAAATACGATCCTGTTGCCAACGAGCCCGCCCGGCGCCTTGGCCACGACATAACCGCCATCAAGCGAAATACCCGCGCCCAGCTTTTCCAACGCCATCAGATAAAGATCGACCGGCCGCGTGCCGATGGCACAGCCGCCCGGCAGCGACACGCGCGCTTCATGACAGCGCCCGAGCAACGGCCCCAGCACCCAGAAGCTTGCCCGCATCTTGGACACCAGCTGATAGGGCGCAACCGTGTCGACGATCTCGGCAGCTGTCAGGTGAACCGTCTCGCCGGCCAGCGTATCGCCGCCGGCGCGCTTGCCGTCCATCGACATGTCGGCACCATGATTGCGGATGATCCGCAGCAACAGGTTGACGTCGGCCAGCCGTGGCACATTGCGCAGCGTCAGCGTTTTGTCGGTCAGCAGCGAGGCGATCATCAACGGCAGGGCAGCGTTCTTGGCGCCTGAAATCGGTATCGTCCCTGAAAGCTGATTGCCACCACGAATACGGATACGGTCCATGAACGGTCCCAGTTCTCTAGATCAGGATGATTTTTGGTTGAATCAACCAAAAATCATAAACCTGATCGACTTCAATATCTTAGAGGGCGATTCACGTTTTAGATTGTTCCAATCTAAAACGATCGCGCTCTAAGGTTTATTGCATACTGCGGCCGGCGACACCGCCTTGGCCCCATCACATTAGATCATGTGAACAGGTTACAAGCATATTTGTCCGGTCGGGAGCAACGTTTTTGAACCAGTTGCACAAAAGTTGCAGGAGACGGTGAGCGAAATTCGCAACGGCTCAATCGCCATTGTCTTCAGTCTGATCGCCGGATGCCTTGTCTTCAGCCTTGCGCCCGCGCGTTTGGGACTTGCGTCGTTGCAGGTTTGCCCGCAGCGCCTCGGCAAGCCGCTTTTTGCGGTCGGCAGGTGGTTTGCTGTTTGAGGTCGGCTTGGCCATTGCAGGACAATCACTCTGACAGACGATCATCGGTGTCAAGCGGCTGGGTCATTGATCACCACAGCATAGTGTCTTGCGAGATGAAATAACCCGGTGCTACGGGTACCGTCCAGTTTGAACCAATGTCGAAGGGAAGGGAGCCTTTGCGATGACAATTTCGGCGACAGGTCATGTTCAGGTTGTCTCACCAGGGCAAACCTATGTCGGCAAACAGGGTTTTACGTATGGTTCTGGCGCCTCGGCCGAGACCGTGGGTGCCCAGCAGGTCTGCATGAACGTCCTGCCGATGCCCGATGGAGCCTGCGCCAAGGTTCACTACCACAAGGGTATCGAAACGATCGCATATCTGCTGGAAGGCGAATGCGACGTCTATTACGGCGATGCGATGGAAAGTCACCTGCCGGTGCGCGCCGGCGATCAGATATTCGTTCCCGCCGATGTCCCGCACGCGCCCTACAACCGCAGCGGTGCGCCCTGCACCTGGATTGTCGTGCATTCATCCGGCAGCGATCAGGATGGCATCGTCCTGCTGCCGGAACTCGATCAATTGCTCAGCACGAAATGAGCTGTCGGGCGCATGATGACGGATAATCTCATCATCGGCGGTGGTGTCTACGGTGCCGCGGTGGCTTTCGAACTCACCGGGCGAGGCGCCGGCGCGCACCTGATCGAGGCCAGCCACATCGGTGCCGGCGCCTCCGCCGGACCGGGCAAGCGCGGCGTCAGGGCCAGCGGCCGCGACCCGCGCGAAATACCGCTGATCCGGCAGTCACGCAAAATCTGGCCGTCGCTGCACGAGCGCCTGAGAGTTGCACCGCTTTTTGAGCAGAGCGGGCATGTCATGCTCATCGAGCGGGCAGAGGACATGGCCGAAGCCGAGGCCCGGGCCGCGCTGCAAAGCACCATGGGTATCCCAACCGAAATGGTCTACGGCGATGCAGTGCGCGATTATGAGCCCGAGGTCTGTGATCAGGTGTGCGCCGCAATGATCTGCCCGGGAGACGGTGTCGCCGATCATACGGCAACAACCAAGGCCTATGCCGCCGCTGCACGGGCAGCGGGCGCGGTCGTTGAGGAAGATGTCAGCGCCGCCAGGTTGGTATGCCAAGGCAGCCTTGCAACCGGGGTTGAATGTGCCGATGGCCACCACTATCCGGTTACCGGCAATCTGTTCGTCCTGGCCAACGCCGGCGTCAGCGCCCTTGTTGGCGGTCACGTCGATCTGCCGGTCTGGAACAACGCTTTTCAGGTCCTTTTGTCGACACCGCTTGATGACGTGCCGATCCGCCATCTGGTCGGCCATGCCCACCGCACGCTGTCATTGAAGTCCGAGCCGGGCAACCGGATCATGATCTCGGGCGGTTACCAGGGAAGATGGGATTATGAACGTCAGACCGGGCAAACGGTTGCCTCTGAGATCGCGGCAAACGTTGCCGATGCGGTGGCCGTTTTCCCCTCTCTTGAAGGCATTGAAATTGAGGTTGCCGACGCCGGTCATCTCGAAGCCGTTAGCATTGATCGTGTCCCGGTGATCGACCGGTTGCCCGGCCTCGACAACGTCTATTTCGCCACCGGCTGGTCCGGCCACGGCTGGGCGATCGCCCCGGCCATTGCAGCACTGCTCGCGGCATGGGCGCTGGACGGCGTTGCCCCGGCCGAGCTGGCGCCGCTCGCAATGAGCCGCTTTACCGCCTGACCACCTGATTGTTGAGCTGCATCTGCAGATTGTTCTCGTCCGCCCGCAAGGATAGATTGTCCAGATGCCAGATCGACATGTCCGTTTTCGCCCCGCCACAAAAGACGATCTGCCCGCCATCATCGCGCTGCTGGCGGCCGACCAGCTCGGTCAGGCCCGCGAGGACGCCAGCCTGCCGCTCGCGGCGGCCTATCTGGACGCCTTTGCGGCTATCGATGCCGATCGCAACCAGTTGCTTGCCGTCGCCGTCGGCACCGATGATACCGTCATCGGCACGCTGCAGCTCAGCTTCATCCCGGGCCTTGCCCGCTCAGGTGCCTGGCGCGGCCAGATCGAAGCGGTGCGGGTTGCCGAAGCCCACCGCAGCTCCGGGCTGGGGCAGCAGATGTTCGAATGGGCGATCGAGAAAAGCCGCGCCAGAGGATGCAAACTGGTCCAGCTCACGACCGACAAGACCCGGCCCGATGCCCACAGGTTCTATGAAAAGCTCGGCTTCATCGCCAGCCACGAGGGCTACAAGCTGAAACTGTGATTATCCCGCATCGGCAACAAATCCCGCCGCCTCGATCCCCGCTGCCGCCAGCTTTTCATCCTGCTCTCCAGCTTCGCCGGCAACGCCCACCGCGCCGAGCACGCGGCCATTGTCATCGCGGATGTAAACGCCGCCCTTTGACCCGATCAGCGGCAGGCCCATGCGCTGTTCGGCAACCCGGGCAACGCCGTGGAACCAGATCGGGGTTTCCTCGGCCCATTCACGCACCGCATCGGTGGATTTGCCATAGGCAATGCAGGTAAACGCCTTGGCCTGCGCGATGTGGGCCAGCAGCGGCGCGGCGTCCTCCTCGCGCCCAAGCGCCAATGGATGACCGCCGGCATCACATACCGCCACGGCGATACGCCGCGCCGGTCCGGTGCGCCCGCCGGCAAGGGCTGAAGTGATGATGATTTGCGCTGTTTCGAGCGTGAGATCGGTCATCGTGTCCTCCAAACGGGCATTATGCAAGGCGGTCAGGCCATCTGATCACAGGTGTGTAGCATTCCTCTAAGTAACATTGCGGCCGATTTCATCTTTTCGCCACAAGAATTCCGCACCAGAACTGATCTGGGCGGGCTATGATGCCGTATCGTCCAGCAGAGGTATTGCAATGGTGACACTGACGGTAAACGGTGAAAAACGCGACTTCGATGTCGAGGTCGAGATGCCGCTCCTGTGGGTGTTGCGCGATGTTGCCAACCTGACCGGTACCAAATTCGGCTGTGGCGCTGGCCTGTGTGGTGCCTGTTCGGTTCTCGTTGATGGTGAAATCACCCGCTCGTGCATCACGCCGGTCGAGGGCGTTCTCAATTCCGATATCCGCACCATCGAATCATTGGCAACCGCCGACAAGCTGTCAGCTGTTCAGCAGGCCTGGGCCGAGATTGAAGTGCCGCAGTGCGGCTATTGCCAGCCGGGCATGATCATGGCGGTCACCGCCCTGCTGGCTCAAACGCCAAAGCCGAGCGACCAGGACATCGATGCGGCAATCACCAACATCTGCCGCTGTGGCACCTACGACCGCATCCGCCAGGGCATCCACCGTGCCGCCGAAATCGTGGCGGCGAGCTAGATGGGCATCACCCGCCGCATATTCGTCGTTGGAGGCGCCATTCTTGGCGGCGCTGCGCTGACCGGTCTCGGCATCGGCACCGGCTATCTGTCGACCATCGACGTTGAGGGCATGACGCCGAGCGCCGGCGAGGGCGGCAGTGTCAATCTCAATACCTGGATCAACATCGGCACCGATGATGTGATCACCATTCACGTCCCGTTCCTGGAGATGGGGCAGGGCACCCACACCGGCCTTGCCCAACTGGTCGCCGAAGAACTCGAGCTCGATCTCGCCGCCGGCAATATCCGCGTGATGCATCCAGACCAGGAGTTCAGCGCCCACACCAACTGGGCCATGTTCCTCAACAAGCGGCCGCAGGAGATGACCGGGCCCATATCCTGGTACGCAAAGCGCTTCATGGCGACGATGAAGTTGAGCGCCACCGGCGGCTCAACGGCCGTTGTTGGGTCCTGGGACGCGATGCGCCAGGCGGGCGCTGTTGCTCGCGAAATGCTGCGCACGGCGGCGGCTGACCATCTCAAGACCGATCCGGCCGGCTTGCAACTCGAACATGGCGCCTTCAAGACCGCCGATGGCAGCCAATCGGTATCGTTCGGCAAGATTGCCCAGGCTGCAGCCAAACTGGAACCGCCGGCTCAGGTGGCGCTCAAGCCGGCCAGTGAATTCAAGGTCATCGGCCGGCCCGTGCCGCGCGTCGATGTGCCCGGCAAGATCGCCGGAGCCGGCCGGTTCGGCATCGATGTGCGCCTGCCGGATATGATGTTTGCAACTGTCAGGCAGGCCCCGGTATTCGGTGCCACGATTGCCGGCCTGAACGATGCAGCGGCGCGTGCCATGCGCGGTGTCATTGATGTCATAAAGTCCGACGATGCCGTCATTGTCGTTGCCGACAACACATGGCGGGCCTTCCAGGCGGCCGAGGCCCTGGAGATCACTTATGACGCGCCGGGTGAGCCGGCCCCCGATGATTATCTGGCCGATATTGCTGCCCGAATGGCCAGGACGCAGCCGACGCAGACCCAAAGCCGGGGTGATGCCGCAGGGGCGCTTACCGCCTCGGAAAAGACCGTGGAGGCTGAATACCGCACACCGTTCCTGGCCCATGCGACGCTCGAGCCGATGAACAGCACGGTCTTGTGGAAAACAGACGATACGGTCGAGATCTGGGCCCCGACCCAATCTGCCGCCATGACGCGCCAGGTCATCGAAAAGATCGGCGGCGCCAATTCAATCAAGGTGAATGTGACGCTGGCCGGTGGTGGCTTTGGCCGCCGGGCCGAGAAGAACTTCACGGTCCATGCAGCCATTGCCGCCAAGGCCCATAAAGGCCGCCCGGTTCAGCTGACCTGGTCGCGCGCCGAGGACATGCAGCACGATGTCTACCGTCCCGCTGCCATCGCCAGAATGAAGGCCGGCCTGTCCGCCAACGGCCAGCTGTTGGCCCTGGACACCACCATCGGCACCCATTCGGTGATGGACTCGTTCCTGCCGCGAAATATGGACATGGCGAATATGAGCGCCGATGCTTCGACACTGGAAGGCATTGCGCATACCCCGTACCGAATTTCGGACGCGGCCCTTTCAGTCATCGAGCTGGAGACGCCCGTGCCGCTGGGCTTCTGGCGCTCGGTCGGCCATTCCAACAATGCGTTCTTTGTCGAGAGCATCATCGATGAATGCGCCCATGCCGCCGGCAACGACCCTATGACGTTCCGCCTGGCCAACGTTGACCTTGAAAAGCCGCGGCACAAATTGGTCCTTGAGACCCTGCGCGACAAGGCCAACTGGCAGGGACCAGGCGGCAACGGCAAAGGCCGCGGTATCGCGCTGCATGAGTCTTTCCGCTCGACCGTCGGCATGGTCATTGATGTCGAAGTGGACGATGACAAAC
>JABDJG010000269.1 GCA_013002595.1 Hyphomicrobiales bacterium
TCACGCCATTCGCCGTGCATGCGGTCAAGGTAGGCATCCAGCAGCGCGGTACTCTGATCGGTCACCGCCAGGCATTCACGCCGCAGAATCATCAATTGCTCCAGCGAAAGATCGCCAAGCCGTTTGCCGGCAAAGGTGCCGGACAGTATTTCGCCGTCCAGGTCACCGCTGTCATGATCAAGCTCCATCGACAGCATCTCCGTGCGCACAGAAGAGCGTTGCCCCGGCGACTTCTGTCCCCATGGAAAATTGACGCCCAACATCCCGCCTAAGCCCAGGATCACCAGACCAAACAAAAAGAACGGTATCGCTGTCGGCAGCAGCCCCCGGCTCACCAGCAGCACGGCAATCAGGATGAACGCACCCCCCACCGTGCGGCGAAAGATCTGACCGGCGTTGACCGGGTTTCCCCGTCCCAGCAACTGCGCAAGCAGCACCAGGACAGCAACCAGAATTGCAATGCCAATGACTTGTGGCGGCATGGAAGAGCCTTGCTCCTATTTCAGTTGCTCCAGCAAAAGACGGCCCTGACCGCTTTTGCCGGCATATTCAACAAGCGCCTTGTGGCCGCCGGCGGCATAAACTGCAACGGCCGACAACAGCTCGCGCAGCTGCTTGGCGGATGACCGGTCGAACCTGCAATAGGCACCGCGGGTCAGCCGGGCAATCTCGCGAAACGCCCGCTCAGCGATCATGTCACCACCTTCCTGGAACATGAACATCGGCACGCCCAAAAGCCCGATCTCACCGGCGGTCTGGCACAGCTGATCGATGTTTTCCTCCATCGCATCGCCGACATAAACAACCGCGTTCACGCGCTTTTTATTGCTCTCGCGCCGGATGTGTTTCAAAACCCGCGCGATCTGTGTGTTGCCGCCCCGGCAATCGACCTTGGTCATCAACCGGGCGAGCGATTGCGGATCACTGACCCATTTTGATGACCGGCTTTCGTTGAACCCGCGAAAATAGAGCAGCTGGACATCGAGTCCGCCGATCTTGCCGGCTTCCAGGAACATCTCGGCCTGGGTCTGCAACGCCTGATCCCAGGTTGGCTGCCGGCTCATGGTGGCATCCATGGCAAAGATCAGCCGACCGCGGCCAAGCCCTTTATGGGCAGCCGGCGGCATTGAATTGACCGTGGCAAGGAACTGATCGATGTCGTCCTTGCGCGACTGGACCGAACCGGGTTCTTGCGTAGCAGCAGGCACTTTAGCCTTGTTTTCCGCCATATTGACGCCCTCCGGTTGTTCTTAGTGCTCCCTATAGATAGGAATTTTCGGCCCGCGCGAAAAGGCCAACAGTCATATCTCAGCTCCTTTCACCCGGGGGCAAGGCCATCAGCGCGGCATTGCCTCCAGATGCGGTGGTGTCGACGGACAACACGCGCTCGGTGGCAAACCGGTGCAGATAGTGCGGGCCGCCCGCCTTGGGACCGGTGCCTGATAACCCCTCACCGCCAAACGGCTGTGAGCCAACCACGGCACCGATCTGGTTGCGGTTCACATACATATTGCCGACCCGCATGCGCCCCCGGACCTGGGCTGCCGTACTTTCAATCCTGGTGTGCAGGCCTAACGTCAGCCCATAGCCGGTGTTGTTGATGGCATCACACACTGCATCCAGCTTATCGGCCTTGTAGGTAACGACATGCAGTATCGGCCCGAAAACCTCGCGTTCCAGCGCACTGATGTCGTTGAGCCGGTAGGCGGCCGGGGCAACATACATCCCGTGCACGGTTGCCGCGCCAAGCGGCAGGTCAATCAGCGTTTCGGCCTGTTTGCCCATCCGTGCCTTGTGCGCCTCCAGGCCCTTGCGGGCGTCCTCATCGATCACCGGGCCGACATCGGTTGCATAGTCATACGGATCACCGACCTTGAGTTCCTCAATCGCCCCGGTCAGCATCGGCAACAGACGCCCGGCGATATCTTCCTGAACGAACATGATGCGCGCAGCCGAACAGCGCTGACCGGCACTGTCGAAAGCGGACGCCACCACATCGCCGACCGCCTGTTCCGGCAGGGCCGATGAATCGACAATCATCGCGTTCATCCCGCCGGTCTCGGCAATCAGCGGCACGATGGCGCCGGACCGTGCCGCCAGCGACCTCTGTATGATACTGGCGGTGTCGTTGGAGCCGGTGAAAGCAACGCCTGAGACCGCCGGGTCGCCAAGTAGTATCTTGCCAAGCCGCGCACCGTCGCCTGGCAACAGGTGCAACACATCGCCCGGCACGCCCGCCTCAAGCATCAACTTGACCGCTTCAAAGGCGATCAAAGGGGTCTGTTCGGCAGGTTTGGCGATGACCGAGTTTCCGGCCGCCAATGCGGCTGCGATCTGGCCGGTAAAAATAGCCAGCGGAAAATTCCACGGCGAGATGCACACGAACACCCCGCGGCCATGTAGCGAAATTTCATTCCGTTCGCCGGTCGGCCCCGGCAGAACCAGTGGTTCATTGAACTCGACACGTGCCATGGCCGCATAATACCTAAGAAAATCAACGGCTTCACGCAGGTCAGCCAAAGCATTGTCAAGCGTTTTGCCAGCCTCGCGCACCAAAAGCGCCATCAGCCCGATGGTGTTCTTCTCATAAAGATCAGCCGCCGCCTCAAGCGCTGAAGCACGCCTGGCACCGCCTTGCCGGTCCCAGACATCTTGTGCACCGGCGGCCAGCTTAAGGGCCCTTTCCGCCTGCGCTCCGCTTGCCTCGCTGACGGATCCGACCATGACCCGGGTATCGTGCGGCGAGGAGACTGTGCGAACCGCCTCGCCCGTGCTGTTCGCGCCGCCAACCAGAGCCGATGCCGCAAAAGATCCTGCCAGGCTCTTGTCGATCCCCTCATAAAGTTCACTGCGGACCGGTCCGTGCCACAACGGCACGCCGCGGCTGTTCACCCGCGGCGCAAATACATCGCGCGGCATGACGATATGGCTGTGGCGGACCTCTTCCAGCCTGTCGAGGCGCGCCACCGGATCGGCAATGATCTCATCGATCGGTGCATCATCGTCAGCCAACCTGTTGACAAACGATGTATTGGCGCCGTTCTCCAGCAGGCGGCGCACGAGGTAGGCCAAAAGGTCCTCATGGCTGCCGACCGGCGCATAAATCCTGCACGGCTGATTGAGCCCGTCTGTGCCAACCACCTCATAGTACAGCGCCTGCCCCATGCCATGCAGACGCTGGAACTCGTAATCCTTGTGATTGCCGGCCATCACCGAGATGGCCGCCACCGTGTGGGCATTATGGGTGGCAAACTGCGGATAGAACGCATCGGCGCGCGCCAGCATCAGCTTTGCGCACGCCAGATAGGACACATCCGTTGCAACCTTTCGGGTAAACAGCGGGTAATCGTCGAAGCCGAACTCCTGGGCCAGCTTGATCTCGGTGTCCCAATAGGC
>JABDJG010000242.1 GCA_013002595.1 Hyphomicrobiales bacterium
CATCAGATCCGGTTCAGCAAGCCAACCAGGCGCTGACAGCCCATACAAGCATATCCGCCACCAGTCGGTACGCCGTGCATTGAAGTTGATGGAAGACCACGTTGAACAGCCGATCAGAGTCAGCGAAATTGCGCAACATTCTCGCGTCTCACAAAAACAACTAGAGCGGTTGTTCGAAAGTTACTTCGCCACGACGCCACAACTCTACTACCGGGCCATGCGACTGGATCATGCCCGCACCCTGGTCCGGCTCACGGAATTGAATATTTGGCAAATTGCCCTGATCGTCGGCTTTTCGACCACCAACTACTTTTCGAAATGTTACCGTGAGCGGTTCGGCCTTTCACCGCTGGACGAGCGCCGGAAACTGCCCAAATTTGCTTTGGCATCATCCAGCGCAGCTGAGCGCCTGGACTAGCGTCCTGACCCTGGAGCGATTATCGCGAGGTGCGGAACAGTACACCGTCCGGCCGGTCGAAATAGTCCCGCGCGACGGCGGCATTGGAGGCAGCCCATCTTGCCATGAAATCATCGGCGGCCTCATCGCAAAGAGCAAGCCGTGCGCCGGTCGATGACTGTGCAAGGTATCTGACCAGCTTGCGCCGCACCGCGCTGACACGGCGGTTTGCACCGCGCAGGACCGCCGCGTTGATGAACCGCACGAACCTGGCGCGCCGGGCATCGAGGCTGGCGTTCTGGGCCGGCGTGTCGGTGAACGGCCCGGCATCGGCCAGATCGATCGCGGCAAGGAAATCGGCCATCAGCGAGCCACCTCGAAACTCATTCCCATCAAACAGCCTGGGGCGCAGGGAGGCCGGCTGAAAGTGGTTTGCCCACTGGCGCAGTTTGGCGTGGTAATCGTAGGTATTGCTGAGGTCCATGGCCATGTGCTGTTCAAGCGTGGCGGTGTTGCCGCGCGCCAGTGTCTGCAGGTAACGGCTGACGACATGCTCATCCTGGCGGCGCAGGTAGATGACGACATGGATATTGCTAAACAGTGGCTCTAGCAGCGCCTTGAGCCGCACGATCTCTGCCGGCTTGAGCCCTGACAGTCCCTCATCGCTCAGCACCACCTTGCCGGCATCTGCCGCGGCGATCTCGGCGGCGAGCGATGTTGCGAAATCGCACCGGAACCGGTCCGGCCCGGCGCGCTTGAGGCGCTCAGCGCCGGTCCTGGTGACGGCGCGGTCGTCGCCGAGTGCATAAAGATAAAGCCCGCTATGACGCGTCTTGCCGGGCACCAGGGGCACCAGAACGCCGTGCGTGCGCAGCGCCTGCCGGTTGTGCGCCAGGAACCGCTGGATGGTCGTCGTCCCGGTCTTGCCGGTGCCTATGTGCAAATAGCAATCCAATGGCCTAGGGCCTGTGGACTATTGAGGTTGCGGTGCTGGCGCGGCCCATTCTGCCTGTGGCTAACATTGAGTGGCGCTGTAGGGTCGCCCCCTTCGAGCCGCTCAAAGTAACGTCCACAGGCAAAATGGGCCGCGTCGTTGCACGATTAGACCCGATTGGCCCATCTTCAGCGGTGTTCGTCGTCGAATATGCCAGCATGTCCTTCCTCCTCACACCACTAAACCTGAACCAATCGGACCAAACCAGCGCCACAACCTGAATCCCAACAGGCCCTGGACCAATGGCTGAAAGTGTAACGCAAGGGGAACGGGTTCACCAAGCATTGACGGCAATCATCTCACAGTGCGGATTGTGATGTCAGATTTCGGTCCGAATTGGCCGGTCCAGGTGGTTTGCACGTCGCTTTTACCGCGCCATTGCTACCTATCCGAGCAATTCCTTGACCATCTTCGAGGCTTGGGCGAAATCCATCTGCCCGGCATGGCGTTCCTTGAGCGCTGCCATGACCCGGCCCATGTCTTTGAGGCCCGAGCAGTCGAGCTCGCCAATCACCTCGCTAACCGCTGCCCGCGTATCGTCATCGGACATCTGCTCCGGCAGGAATTTTTCAATGATCGCAATTTCAGCCCGCTCGCCGTCGGCCAGCTCCGGCCGGCCACCTTCGTCATAGGCCTCGGCAGACTGGCGCCGCTGCTTGATCATCGTCGACAGAATGGCCTGCAGGTCGCCTTCCTTGGGCGCCTCATCCTTGCCCGTGCCACGGTTTTGAATGTCGCGGTCCTTGAACGCGGCATTGACGAGACGCAGCGTCGATATCCGCCGCTTGTCCTGCGCCTTCATGGCTTCTTTCAGCTCGGCATTGACCTTGTCGCGTAGGGATTGTCCCATGTTTCCTATCTCAAGTTTTACCCCGTCCATCCGCGGCAATTGATACTCCGCCGTGCCATAAGACGCAACCGCCCGCAACGGCAACGCCAATCAATGCACAAGCCTTTGCGCGTGGTTCTTGCA
This sequence comes from Hyphomicrobiales bacterium, assembly GCA_013002595.1. Lineage (GTDB taxonomy): Bacteria > Pseudomonadota > Alphaproteobacteria > Rhizobiales > Aestuariivirgaceae > JABDJG01. Next base: position 2,365 of record JABDJG010000242.1, read on the forward strand.
TTTGCCATCGCGCTCTCCTAGGTTCCGCGCGCAATGGCAGGCACTGACGCGAGTCGGCGTGCTGCCCGACACGCTGAATTGTGGAGACCTAGCGTCCATGACGCCGACAACCGCCGAACCCCGCGCCAAAACCAAACGGCCCGGCACGTCTTCCGTGCGCCACACGCAAGGCTGGTCATCGCCCAGGACCACCGCCTTGCTGATGCTGGCCGACGGCACCGAAATCGAGGGCTTCGGCTATGGCGCGCAGGGCTCAGCCGTCGGCGAGGTCTGCTTCAACACCGCCATGACCGGGTATCAGGAAATCCTCACCGATCCTTCCTATGCCGGCCAGATCATCACCTTCACCTTCCCGCACATCGGCAATGTCGGCACCAATGACGAGGACATCGAAACCGCCAATCTGGCCGCCACATCGGGCGTGCGCGGCTGCATCCTGGCGGACGGCATCACCGAGCCTTCCAACTACCGGGCGGTAAAGCATCTCGATCAATGGCTGAAGGCGCGCGGCATCATCGCCATCGGCGGCATCGACACCCGCCAGCTGACCGCCATGATCCGCGAGACCGGCATGCCCAACGCGGTCATCGCGCACAGCGCGTCCGGAAAATTCAACCGCCGCGCGCTGCGCAGCCAAGCTGAACGCTGGCCCGGCCTGGAAGGCATGGACCTTGCCATCGAGGTGACCTGCGGCCAGCGCTACGACTGGAGCGAAACCTTGTGGCAGTGGGGTGAAGGCTACGGCCAGCTGACCGCGCCCAAGCACCACGTCGTTGCGATCGATTTCGGCATCAAGCGCAATATTTTGAGATGCCTGGCCAGCCAGGGCTGCCGGGTCACCGTGGAGCCGGCAACGGCAAAGGCAGAGGACATTTTGAGCCTCAAGCCCGATGGCATCTTCCTGTCGAACGGCCCGGGCGATCCGGCGGCAACCGGTGAGTATGCCGTGCCCGAGATCAGGAAACTGATCGACAGCGGCAAGCCGGTCTTCGGCATCTGCCTTGGCCACCAGATCCTCGCCCTGGCGCTGGGCGCCAGGACCGTCAAGATGCATCAGGGCCACCACGGCGCCAACCACCCGGTCAAGGACCACACCACCGGCAAGGTCGAGATCACCTCGATGAACCACGGCTTTGCCGTCGACAGCGCCTCGCTGCCGGAGGGCGTCCAGGAGACCCACGTCTCGCTGTTCGACGGCTCCAACTGCGGCCTGGCGCTGAACGGCAAGCCGGTGTTCTCGGTCCAGTACCACCCCGAGGCCTCGCCGGGCCCGCAGGACAGCCACTACCTGTTCAAGCGCTTCATCGACACCATCGAGGCGCAGTAAAAACAGCCCAAATTTGTGCTTTTTCGACGTCAATTTGTGCTTTTTCGACATCATTTGGCGGCGTTTCCCGCATTCTGACCGCGCCAGGCGGGGTGTCACCCCGACGTGTCTTAGCGTTACCTTGCCGGTTGCCGGGGGCGCGGCCGGGGGCTCTGCCGTCCGGCACCGCCGGCTCATCCACATCGCGCGTCTTTCACGTTGCCTTGCAGCACCCCTTTGGGCAACACTCACCGGCAACACGAAAACCGAAAAAGGACGCAGGCCCGACATGCCCACCCGCCGAAATCACCATGACACTGCACGCAAGGACTGCCGCATGACACTGAACACACTACTTCCGGCAACGGCCGCGGCGGCTGCCGGCCTGGCACTGCTGACATTTCAACCCGTGACCGGCCATGCCCACGGACTGACGACCGATGTCGAGCGCCAGGCATGCCATCCCGCCAGGGTCCGCGCCATACGTGCCAACCGACAGGCCAGAGCCGGCGAGATCAGCCAGGCCGAGCGCCGGGCCTTCTGGATCAGCTACCGGGACTGCCTGGGCAGCAAGGACAAGAACTATCTGCTGCCCGCCGAGTTCAAGTACAAGTGAGCCGAACCTGACCCGGCCGCGAACGATGGCAATGGCATGGATGCCCAATAACGGTAATGGGAATTTAGTTAAGTATTACCGTAGTTTATGGCCACGGAGATCCGATGTCGACGTATTACGAGATAAGCGAGCCGGATGTTGTGTGGGGCGACTATGGTCGTTTTCTATTCAGTGGAATGAATGGGAATGAGGTCGGTGACGCACGATTTCCGGTCAAATTGATGAGAACCGGACCATTTGTGCCCAAGCTTAGTTTCCCATGGGGCTATTTTGTCCTGCATGCGGATATTGGACGAGCCCTCGAAACACAACACTTCAAGGGCGTTCGTTTGGCGGACGTGGAGCTTGCCAAGATTGTTAACGTCAATTGGCATGAATGGGATCAATCCTCTAACGATCCTGAAAGATACCCGGCAGGAGGCGAGCCGGAGAACTATGTCTTGAGACGAAAACACAGTGATGCAGTCGCCAGCCAGCTGCCAAAGCTGGTGGCCCTGGATGTCCCGGTTTTGCAAGAACCGCCCAAACGCACCCCACTCGAAGCTGAAGGTGTAGATCCGTCAACCGACGCATTCGAATGGGGCTGGCGCCTGTATGCCTCCGAGAAGCTGATGGGGTGGTTCAAGGAAATGGTTCCCGAATGCATATCGATCTCGAAACCGATGCGCCTGTTTGAAAAGTAGGGAGCGTGGCGTCACCGTAACTCCGTAACTCTATGGCCAATGACATGCATGAAAAGCAAATAGAGAACCTATTGAAGCTATCGGCACAGGAGCGGCTTGACTATTTTGTTCGTCATTGCGCCGATTTTGAAATCGTTTGGAGGTTGGTGATCGGAGAAGACAATTGGGTGATTTTCAAAGATCATGAGGGCGATGAAGTATTTCCTTTGTGGCCCCACAAAGATCTTGCTGAAGTATGTTGCTTTGATGAACACAAACAAATGGGAGCAAAGCCACAAGCTATCACGCTAACGCCATTTTTTGAGAAATGCGTGCCTGACATGCAGTCTAGAAATATCTATTTTGGCGTATTTTATGACAAAGGCAGAAAAGGGCTTGCTGTGACCCCTGAAGAGCTGAAGAGGGCGTTGCAAGACGAAATTGAGAGTAACTGGCTGTAGAATTACAGCGAATTCTGAAAGTTACGAATTGCGGCGACAATTGCCGAATTGGCTCCAGCTTGATTGCCCTCACGATCCAGTCCATGGGACTTCGAAAACAGTCACCGTCATCGAAACGCCTTATGCAGATCTGTGACGGGGATCATGTCCGGCAGGAAGGTGAAGCTGCCGGCCTGCATTTCCCGGGCCGCGGTGCGCATGGCGTTCAAGGCGATGCGCGACAGGCCGCCACCGATGGAGACCCGCTGCACGCCGGCTGCGGCAAGTTGCTCAAGGGTGATGGACGGATCGGCGAACCCCATGACCATGTTGAAGGGTTTGCTGATTTCCGCGGTCACCTGGCGGACCTGATCGATGGTTCTGAGGCCGGGCGCATAAAGCACGTCGGCGCCGGCGGCTTCGAAGGCCTGCAGCCGTCGGATGATGTCGCCGAGATCGCGCTGACCGTGAAGCATGCCTTCGGCCCGCGCTGTCACCATGAAGGGGATCGGCAATTGCCGGGCCGCCTCGACCGCCGCCTGCACGCGTTCCACTGCAAGGCCGAAGTCCAGGATCGGCAAGCTGCCGTCCGTTGGCCGGTTGGCTGGAAGGTTGATCGAATCTTCAATCGAGCCGCCGACGGCGCCGGCGGCAAAGGCTGCCGGAATGATCGCGGCAGCCTCGCCCGGCGCTGTGGCAAAGCCGTCTTCCAGGTCGGCATTCACCGGTAGCGAGGTCGCCGCGGCAATGGCGCTGACATTTTCCAGCACCTGCGCCTTGCTGACACCAATTTGACCGTGCATGTTGGCAACGCCCAGGGAGGTGGTCGCCAGCGCTTCAAAGCCCAAATGTTCCAGCAACTTCGCACTGCCCGCATC
>JABDJG010000288.1 GCA_013002595.1 Hyphomicrobiales bacterium
CGAGCATCCAGATGGCAACGGCTGCCAGAATTGCGCCAAACATCATGTTCAGATTTCTGGCGCTTCCGGGCGTTCGGAAATAGCCTGCAATTGTATCGCCAATCAGTGCCCAGATCGAAAACGCAATCAGATTGTTGAGCGTAAACACTGTGGTGATCAACATGACTGCGGTGAACGTGCTCATGTTCGACTGGTTCAGAAACTGGGTGAACATGAGGGCGATTATGACATAGGCCTTGGGGTTCAAGATAAGCAGGATGACCCCGTCCGTGAACGTTACCGGCTTCGGGCTCTCTTCGCCCTGCAATGTGCCAGCCCTGAACAGTTTCCACGCGATCCAAAGCACATAGAGGGACCCGGCAATTTTCAGCACCAGGAAGAGTTCGGGAAATCGGTCGATGGCGGCAATAAACCCAAAACCGATGGCCGCAGTCACGATCCAGGTTGCAACATGATATCCAATATTGGCTGGAATGACCGCACGAAAACCAAACCGCGCGCCATTTGCGGCAAAGAACATGTTTCCGGGCCCCGGACTATAGGCGAGAGGAAACAAGAACAAAATCAGTGCGATAGTCGTCTGCATCAATCTGGGTGCTCCTTAACAGGCAAAGCGATAGGTGCACTGTAAGGGCCATCAAAGCCACCCGATTCTTGCGCAGATACAATCAAACCCGGCCGTTGGGTTCGGGCGCGATCCAGCTGTTCGCCGCGGCCAACTACTTCCAGGTTGAAGGGTCGAGCCGGAACAGCGCTGACAACTGCTCATAGACCAGCGGTTCCTGGCGTTTCAGGTCCACCGGTTTTTCAAAGAAGACCTCGACCGCCACCGCAAAGAACTCTTCGGGCCCATCTGCGCCGTAACCATCAAGGACCGTGTTGCCGTGCCCTTCATCGACATGTCGAACGTGGCGTTCATAGGCATCGATGAAGACCCGTTCCCAGTCAGCAAAGCTGTGCCCGCTATCGAGCATCGGGGCACCGTCGGTGTGGCCGGACAGATCGTCGAGTTGGTGGGCGAACTCGTGCAGCACGACGTTGTGGCCGTCCTTGTCGTTGATGGCGCCTTGTTCGGTATGCGCCCAGGACAGAACGACCGGCCCGCGCGGCCAGCTCTCACCAATGCGCACGATCTCGCGTTCCGTCACCACATAGCCGTGGTGCTCTTTTTCCCGCGACTTGAAGGCGTCCGGATAGATCAGAACCGTGCTCAGATGTTCGTACCAGGTGTCGCTGTTTACCACCAGAAGACAGGCTTGCGCAGCAATCGAAAGCCGCATCTCCTCGGTCACCTCCAGGCCGTTGCAGCCGATGAATTCGATCTGGCGCAGAAACAGGTTGATCTTGCCTTCCAGCTTGCCGCGCAGTTCGAACGGAAGCCGCTGGGTCAACGGCACCTGCTCGGCGACAATGGCGCGCTGATGATCCGACAGCGCCGTTGCAAGCATCCCTTTGCGGGTCCGCCGTTTCGACCAGTACCGGATACCCAGCGCACCGGCGCCGACAAGCAGGAGTATGATGAAATTCAACATAAGTACCAATTGTTACGCAGATCGGATGAATTTGGCGATCCACAATCATTGACGGGCGCAAGGATTGCAATCGCCACTACACCCTGGCAAACGTCCCCCTGAGTTCAGGCGTTGGCCGCCGATGCCCGCGATGCAGCACCCGTTTGATCTTTTGACGCCAGCATGCGGATGACCACCAGTGCGGCGGCGCCTGAGGCAAGGTGTTTGAGGGTGTGGCCGCTGATGGTGCCGCCGAGCAGGGTGAGGACGACGGCATCGAAATGTTCCAGCAGCTTTGCCACGGCGTACCAGGCGATCAGCCAGGCGAGGTGACGGCCGGTGGTATGGCGTCCACCGGGAAACAGCCAGCAGATGATCGGCAGGGCAACGATCGGGTAGAACTGGACAATGACGTACCACCTGAGATCGCCGCGTCCGAGCGCCTCGGTCCAGGCCCAATAGGCAACGCTGGCAATACCGGCGGCAACGAAAAGCGGCAACAGCCAGTAGATGCCGATGCGGCGGTCGATGCGGTCGGCGATGAAGGCTGCAAACAGCGCCATAAAGGCGATTGTCATCGGCAACCGGTCCCAGACCAGCCGTTCGTTGCCGGGCGCCAGGTGATAATAGGC
>JABDJG010000319.1 GCA_013002595.1 Hyphomicrobiales bacterium
TACGCAAGTACATCGCAGACATGGGCGCACAAGCCGTCATCCCTTGCAACCCAACACGAAAGCAGCTGATCCCTTACGACTTCACGATCTACAAGGCCAGAAACATCATTGAACGATGCTTCGGCAAACTCAAGCAGTTCAGGCGCATCGCCACACGCTTCGACAGAAAGGCAATCTACTTCTTGTCATTCATTCAAATCGCCGCCGCTATGATATGGATGCGCTAAATGTCGATTCAGCCTAAAGCGCGCGACGCTTTAGCCGAGCCTCAGGGCAACCACACCTGCGACAATCAGCACACAGGCAAGGCTTCGCCAGCGGGTCAGCCGCTCCTTCAGGAAGATCACCGAGATCAGAACAGCAAACAGAATGCTGGTTTCGCGCAATGCCGCCACGGCGGCGATCGGCGCCTTGGTCATCGCCCAGATCACGATCCAGTAGGCGCCAAGCGACAGGGCACCGGTCGCCAGGCCGCTGCGCCATTCCGGCAGGACCGAGATGAACGCCTGCCTGCCACGCATCATCATGCAGAACAGCGCCATCCAGAAGCCGTCGATTGCGAACATCCAGACTGCGTAACTGGATGCTGTCGGGGCGGTTCGCCCACCAATACCGTCGGTGAGGGTGTAGCCTGCGATAAACAGTGAAGTGACTAGTGCATTGGCGATGGCAAGCCCGCTGAGGCGCTCAAACTGGGCGCCGCCGCGCGCCGCCATCAGACCGATTCCTAGACACAGAACAACGATCCCGCCCGCCATCATCGGGCTCAGGACTTCTGACAACAGCACGACGCCGGCCAGGGCGGTGATGAGCGGTGCAGCGCCGCGCGCCAGCGGATAGATTTGCGCCAGATCGCCGCTGTCATAGGCGCGGATCAGGTAAATTTTGTATCCGGTGTGCAGTAATGCCGACAGGATGATCCAGAACCAGGTAAACCCCTGCGGAACGGCAACAAAGGGCAGGCACACCAGCGACAGGAGCCCCATTGAAAAGCTCATCAGCGAGATTGACAAAAACCGGTCAAGACGCTGCTTTATCATCGCGTTCCAGGCGGCGTGCATGACAGCCGCCGCCAGAACAGCGAAAAAGACTTCAAGACTCAATGACAGGTCCCCAACTTGTGATCAGGATTAGTAAACCGTTTGTAATCCTCTCACAACGACCTCTTGACCTTCCAGTAACTGGAAGCATTACCTGTACGACATAAGCTTGGACCAAAGAGAAAAGGACAGGGGTTCTATGCATGACATGACCGCTAATCACGCTGCTCCGGTGACCGGCAGCAGCACGCGTGATCCCGTTTGCGGCATGACCGTAGATCCCGGCGCGAGCAAGCCTTCTCATGAGCATTCTGGCCGCAAAGTCCATTTTTGCAACCCTGGATGCCGCGACAAGTTTATTGCCGCGCCGGAAGACCATTTGATCGGTGTCGATCCTGTCTGCGGCATGCACATCGACAAGCCGACGGCGGACTTCATGTCGAAGCACGACGGCGCGAGGGTCTATTTCTGTTCGGCCAATTGCCAGAAGAGATTTGACGGCGATCCGCAGGCGTTTGCAGCCGGTTTGCCGGCGCCTTTGGTTGCCGACGTGCCGGCGGGGACAAGATGGATCTGCCCGATGGATCCTGAGATAGATGAGGACCAGCCCGGCGATTGTCGGATTTGCGGCATGCCGTTAGAGCCGGCAGTTCCCAGCCTGGATGATGCGCCTAATCCTGAAATCGTTGATTTCACCCGCCGGCTGTGGATAGGGTCGGTATTCACCTTGCCCTTGCTGGTTATCGCGATGGGTCCGCATGTCGGGCTGTCGCTACCCGGTTTCCTTACTGGCTCATCAGGTCAATGGATACAGCTTGTGCTGGCGACACCGGTCACGTTGTGGTGCGGTTTGCCGTTCTTTCGCCGTGCGGCATCCTCAATCGTCTCGGGCAACTACAACATGTGGACCCTGATTGGCCTCGGCACTGGTGCGGCCTTTCTCTACAGCTTGCTGGCAACCGTTGCGCCCGGTGTTTTCCCCGAAGAGTTGAGAGAACCCTCCGGTACGCTTGGTATCTATTTCGAAAGTGCCGCCGTTATTATCCTGCTGGTACTACTCGGCCAGATCCTCGAAGGCCGCGCCCGCGAGCGTACCGGCTCCGCGATCAGGGCATTGTTGTCCCTTGCCCCCAAAACGGCCATCCGCGCCGGCGAGGGCGGGCAGGACGAAGAAGTGCCGATTGACGATATTGCCGTTGATGATCTTCTGCGCGTCAGGGCCAATGATCGGATTCCCGTCGATGGCACGATTGTCGAGGGCTCATCTCTGGTCGACGAAGCCATGTTGACCGGGGAACCTGTTCCGGTTGCAAAGTCTGTAGGCGATACGGTGACCGGCGGCACCTTGAACGGCGCCGGTAGCTTCGTCATGAAGGCCGACCAGGTCGGTGCTGGAACGGTTCTGTCCCAGATCGTTGCCATGGTCGCAAGTGCCCAGCGCAGCCGGGCACCTGTCCAGGCCCTGGCCGACCGCTTTGCCGGCTGGTTTGTGCCAGGCGTCGTGGTCATTGCCGTTCTGGCATTTGTCGTTTGGATGCTTGTCGGACCCGAACCGCGGCTTGCCTATGCGCTGGTAGCCCTTGTCACCGTGCTGATCATCGCCTGTCCATGTGCGCTTGGTTTGGCCACGCCAATGTCGATAATGGTTGCCGCCGGCCGTGGCGCCGGCGCCGGCGTGTTGGTGAAAGACGCCGAAGCCCTGGAGCGGCTGGCCGACGCAAATGTAGTGGTGATCGACAAGACCGGCACTTTGACTGAGGGCCATCCGGCCGTGACCGATATTGTGCCCGCCGCCGGCAGCAAGTTGTCACAAGACGAACTGCTGGCAATTGCCGCCAGTCTGGAGCGCAGCAGCGAACATCCATTGGCCGGCGCCATTGTTGCCGCCGCTACTGAACGCAAGCTTGAGTTCAAGCAGGTCAAGGATTTTGCATCGGTGACCGGCAAGGGCATTGCCGCAAAGCTGGGACGCAAATCTGTCGCGTTTGGCAATGCCGGCATGATGGCTGCGCAGAACATTGCCCTGACAAAGGTTTTGTCCGGTGCCGACAAGTTGAAGGCGGCCGGCAAGACGGTCATGTACCTGTCAGTGTCGGGCCGCCTTGAAGGCATGATCGCCGTTGCTGATCCAATCAAGGACAACGCCCGGGCCTCGCTTGATGCTCTGCGCCGCGATGGGCTCAAAGTTGTCCTGGCAACGGGCGACGACCGGCGCACTGCCGAGGCGGTTGCTGGCGAGCTCGGTATCGATGAAGTTCATGCTGGTGTCATGCCGGTTGAAAAGGCAGCGCTGGTTGAAAACCTCAAAAGCCGGGGAGCGACCGTTGCCATGGCCGGCGACGGTGTCAATGACGCGCCGGCTCTGGCCGCAGCTGATATTGGCATCGCCATGGCGACGGGTTCTGAGGTGGCCATCGAAAGTGCCGGCATGACCCTGCTCAAGGGCGACCTTGCCGCATTGGTCCGCGCCCGCCATCTGTCGCGGGCTACAATGCGCAATATCCGGCAAAACCTGTTTTTCGCATTCGTTTATAACGGCGTCGGCGTCCCTATTGCTGCCGGCGTGTTGTATCCGTTCCTCGGTCTGCTGCTGTCGCCGATTATAGCATCGGCGGCGATGAGCCTGTCATCGGTCTCTGTGATCGGAAACGCATTAAGGCTTCGCAACGTGCGGCTCTAGACCAGTAAAACTGATCGTCGTCAATATCTTAGAAGGTGACCCACGTCTCTTATTGATTCAATCAAAGACGATCGTGCTCCAGCTGAGTTGTGCAGTAGGTCTCACGCAACCGCGTGGCCAGTAGCGCGCCGGCGACGGTCCATGCCAGTAGCGACCAGAAAGCGAAACGGTATTGTTCCGGCGTATAGGCTCGTGCGCCTTCGATCAGTGTACCATCCCATTGCCAGTCGAGCAGGACGCCGATAATCGGTTGCAGGATTGCCCCTGAAGCCACAGTCAAGGCATTCACCATGCCTGAAACCGAACCGTGGATTGCCGGTTCGGAAACCTCACGGGCCAGCGCAAACGAGATCACCATCCCCGATCCGCACATGCCTATGGCAAACATGATTGCCGTCAATATCGAGATCGGAATGCCGGGGACCAGGGCAACAGCGCCCATCAGGACAACCTGAATAATTGCAGCCGCAACGATAGGAGTCTTGCGACGCCCGATGCGATCGGACAACCAGCCCGCGATGGGTGCACCGGCGGCCCAGCCGAACAGCATCATGGATACATAGAATGCTGCCTCGGGGCGTGGCAGCTGATATTCGGCCATGACAAATGGCACGCCCCAAAGCCCGGCGAATGCCAACATCGGCCCGGTCATCGTCATGGCGACAATCGAAATGAGCCAGATCTGTCTTTGCGCCAGCGCCGACTTCAGGGTGGCCAAAAACGATGACCAGTTCCGTTCTTCCATCGGCTGGGCAGTTGATTGTTCATCAGGTGAGTTTCTCACAAATATCGCGATCGCCAAGCACAGCAGCGTGGCAAAGCAGGCTGCCCCGAGCATGGCGTTTCGCCAACCGAATTGGGCGATCAAGGCGGCAAGCGGTGCCTGCGCTGCAACACCGCTGCCAGTCCCGAAAAGCATCACCAGACCGGCAAGAAAAGCGAACCTTTGTGGCGGAAACCACTTCGCGGCCAGTGTCAGCGATGACAAAAACCCCACTGCCGATCCAATACCGATCAACATCCGCCCGACATAGGCCTGCTCGATCGATTGCGCCATGGCGAACAGGAAGCTACCGGCAGCTGCAAGACCGATGGCCGCCGTTAAGAGACGGCGGACGCCAAAGCGGTCCAGCAGCGCACCCAGAGGAAACTGTAGTGCCACATACGGGTAAAAATAAAGTGCCGAGAGATAGCCGGTTACAGCTGCGCCTATGGAAAACTCCGCCATCAGGTCCGGCACCATGACGCTTGGTGCAACACGCTGGAAGAAGGCGTAGCCGAACGCCAAAGCGCTCAACGACCAGATGCACCATGCCCGGGCGCCTGCTCGGACAGGTGTAGTGTGTTGTTGCATTGATGTGCCTTCTGGCGCCCCGTAAATCCAGCTGGACAATTTAGCCATTTCATCAAGAATGGCTACAGATTTCCACCTGCTCCTGCCATCGATCAAAAAAATGGCCCCGATTAATCGGAGCCATTTTTAGAACCGCTTGTGCGCGCGACCTGCTATGGACAGTCGGAACACACGATGGAGCTTGACTGTCGAGGTCGCAGAACCATCTCATCTGACACGGTCACAGGCGCGGCTCCAATTACATAGCCAGACATTGGCGTCCAGGTGTAACAGGTCCTTGCCAACACCAGTCCGGTGCCGGCCTGCATCAACGTAACCATTTCAGTCGTTGCCGCCGGTGTTGCGCCACATGATGCGCCGCCGGCGTTTCTTTTTTCCCAGAGCAGTTGTGAGTTGTTGGAAGCATCCAGCTCATAGGAGAAAAGTTCAAGTCCCATGGCAGTTGTATCCAACGGATCCATAATAGGCGCCGCGGCATTGAAGAAGCCCTGCAGGTCTGATTCCGTTAGGGTTCCTGACGATTGGGTTACCAGGTCAGCTATCGTACTTGTTGTAAGCGTTACGCGGCGGTTTGCTGACAACAGATTGGAGACATCGACAAGTCCGAAGTACAATATCATCATGACCGGAAAAATGAAGGCGAGCTCGACGGCGGCAACGCCGTCTTTGTCGTTCTTGAACCGGCGCGCCTGCATGCCGGTTAATCTGCCTGCGCCGCGCGCAAGCTGACTGATTGTGATCTTAAGAGATTTGAACATTATACCGTCCCGTTGATGCGACACTGATTGCAATTATGTACCGAATGGCTCGTTGCGGAATGCGGCGCTGGAGCTCAAAAGCCGGCGCCCGTTGGCGAGGTCGGCGAGCAGGCTGATGCCGGGCGTGATCAGTTTCCAGTCATAGTAAACTCGTACAACAACAACCTCGAGCTCAGCACCGGGGTTGAAATTCGAGTTCAATGTAATGTCATCTGTGAGCTCACCGTCGCCATCAACCGCGCTAATGGAGTTGACAGAAGCGAAGTCGGGAAAGGACTGCACATCGACATACAGTCGGTTTGTACAATCCAGGAATGCGGCCAGCCCGCTGCAGACTTCGTCTTTGAATTCTTGTTGCGTAAAGTCCTTTGCCTGGCCGGTTCTGATGAGCCGGGAAGCCTGGGCCGTGCCGTTGTCAATGACATATTCCGAGAACAGCATCATGCCTGTTTCAAAGATGGCCAGCAGCAAATAGAAGAAAGGAGCTGCAACCAGCGCGAATTCTACGGCTGTCGTACCGTCCTCGGACTTTTTGTATCGTTTGATGAACCGCGTATTGCGGCTGATGACGTCGGATAGCCTCATAGTCCTCGACTCCCAGTTACAGCGGGTAATTCATTTAGCCTGCTTGTTCGTGCAATATCCCAATGCTCAATTGAGCTCGGAGTAAACACGAGATTGCCTGACTAGTAACAAATATGTGTTGATGCGGCGTAAAATGTAAATGTAAGTTTGTATTGAAACTTTAATAAAAATTTTGATTTTGAATGAAGGTACTGTAAACTATAAAGTGCGGAGAAGGTATTTACGATTTATATACGCGTAAACGAAAAAGGGGCGCCGATGATGACCGGCGCCCCTTGATTTGAACTGTAATACGCCAACTTATTTGGTCAGCTGAGCAGCGGACGTTGCTGCGGCGGTCTTGCCGTTGATTTGCGAGGAGACGCGTTTGGAGAAATAAGCGTCCGAATCGCCAACCGACAGTGTCACTTCGCAGTTTGGCGCACAGCTGTAAGTCTCACGCGCACCGGCCTTGTACATGACGACGCCTTCGACCTGTCGCTGCACAACATTGAGCTCGAAGTTAGCGATCTGGTCGCCGGCATCATCCAGAATGAGCAGATTGGTCGTCCCAAAGTGCCGGCCATGAATTATGAGCTTGCCGCTGCGCACCGAGACATCGGCAAAAGTTGGGTTGCCGATGATAATGGCTGCTGGCGAACCACTGATGTTGACGATCTTGGCCCGGTCGGCCTCGACCGTGATGGTGCTTTCAGCGTTTGCAGGCGCCGAAAGCAGCGAAACTCCTAAAATCGCCGCCGGCAGCAAAGCTTTTGCGTATCTGGTTGCGATGTTCGCGGCCAGCACTTTGAGCATTTTCATTCGGTCATCCTCCATACAGTACCAATGGTCCGGCAACGCCAACGCGAGCGGACCGCTTTAAATGCGCTTGATGCCATTTGAGCCTAAATTGGTGAATGAAGCCTTACACGCTACAAAAACATTTTATCGTTCACTGCAAACGTGGAATTCAGCAGGTTTGAGACTAATCGAGGTTGACCGAGCTGAGTTGACGGCCCACATCCGAAATTGCTAATTCGACATGCATTGCATTATGTAATAATCAGATGATCCTAAATTGATAATTCCACTAATTGTCCAGAAAATTAGAAAATTCAAAGGTTGTTCTCGTCATTTAAAATGGTAAATTTGGCTATATTTTCAATTTATGATCGATTAACTATGTTTAGTTCAAGTTAATTGATCATTAAATTAGTATATATCGATCGTATAACTGGAAGCATTGTTCATATCTTATTCATGAGATCTTAAGGTCGCCAATCTAGGGTGGTT
>JABDJG010000325.1 GCA_013002595.1 Hyphomicrobiales bacterium
AATCATCGCCACGGTGTTCGTGGTTGTGGTGATCGGCGGTATGGGCAGCATCGTTGGGGCGTTCCTTGCAGCGGTCATCATCAGCGAACTGAACGCGTTCGGCATCCTGATCTTTCCCAAGATCACGCTCGTCCTGATGTTTCTGGTGATGGTGGTTGTTTTGGTGATCCGCCCCTACGGGATCCTTGGAAAGCCGGAAACGCAAACAGAAAAACCCGGCGGGGAACTTGAAAGTATCACCCAAAGCCCGGGCCGGCGCGCACTGTTCGGGTTCATCACACTGCTGGGCGCTCTGGTCGTTCTGCCGTTTGTGGTGCAGGAGTTCTATCTCGTGCTGCTCACCGAGGTGTTCGTGTTCGCATTGTTTGCAGCAAGCCTGCATCTCATCATGGGCAACGGCGGCATGGTATCGTTCGGCCATGCGGCCTATTTCGGGCTTGGCGCCTATGGCGCCGGTATTGCTCTCGTCTACTTCAACTGGCCGATGGAGGCCGCCCTGCTGGCAGCCCCGGTCATCGCTGTTGCCGGCGCTACCGTGTTCGGCTGGTTCTGCGTGCGGTTGTCCGGTGTCTATATGGCAATGCTCAGCCTGGCCTTTGCCCAGATCGTCTGGTCCGTGGTGTTTCAGTGGACCGAGATGACCGGCGGTGAGGATGGCCTGGTTGGTATCTGGCCGGCAGAATGGCTGAGCTCGCGCGTTGCCTTTTACTATTTGACGCTGGCGCTGTGCACGGCATGTGTCCTGGTGATCTGGCGGATAATTTTCGCGCCATTCGGCTTTTTCCTGCGGGCAGGACGGGACTCGCCGATAAGGCTTGAATCGATCGGCGTGGACCTTCGCCGGCAGCGCTGGTTCGGGTTCATGATTGCCGGTTTGTTCGCCGGCGTGGCAGGCGGTATCTACGGATTTTCCAAAGGCGTAGTTGATCCTTCGACGGTCGACATTCCGCGCTCGATCGATGCGCTGATGATGGTGCTGATCGGCGGTGTGCACACGCTAACCGGACCATTGGTCGGTGCGGTTACCTTCGTTGTGCTCGAAGACAGGCTGGCAACGTTCGAGTTCTGGCGCGCGTTGTTCGGCGGCATAATCATTGTGATCTGCGTAGTGATGCCCGCCGGCATCGTCGGCTCGACAAGACAGGTCATCAGCCGCTTCGCGTCCAAGGATGTCGAGCGATGAGTGTTCTGGAAGTCATCGAAATGTCGAAAAGCTTCGGTGGCGTAAGGGCGCTCGACAACGTCTCGTTCGAGCTGCGCGCCGGTGAGATTCTGGCGATGATCGGTCCGAACGGTGCCGGCAAATCGACCTGTTTTAACTGCATCAACGGTCAACTCAGACCCGACCGCGGCAGAGTGCGTCTGAACGGCAGCGACATCACCGGCACCGTGCCGCGCCGGATCTGGCATCTCGGTGTCGGGCGGACATTCCAGATCGCTGCGACTTTTGGCTCCATGAGTGTCGTGGAAAATGTCCAGATGTGCCTGATGTCTCTCAATGGCCGTTCAGGGGCGCTGTTGCCGCGCGCGGGCGAGCTTTAACAGGGCGCAGCGCTTGCGTTGCTCTCAACGGTTGGCATCGCGGATCTTGCCGAGAAGAAATGCAGCGTGCTCGCCTATGGAGATCTCAAGCGGGTTGAACTTGCCATGGCGCTTGCTCACAGCCCATCTCTTTTGCTGATGGATGAACCGACCGCCGGCATGTCGCCTTCCGAGCGCACGAATCTGATGCGCCTGACCGGGCAGATCGTGGAGGACCGCGGGATCAGCGTGCTGTTCACCGAGCACGATATGGATGTCGTGTTCGGCCATGCCTCCAGGATCATTGTCCTCAATCGCGGCGAACTGGTTGCAGAAGGCTCACCATCGCAGGTGCGCGCCAACAAGATGGTCCAGGAGATCTATCTTGGTGCCGGCACGACTTACGAGGCCGGCGATGCTTGAATTGCAGAACGTCCATGCCGGCTATGGCCGCGCTGAAATCCTTTCGGACGTGTCGTTCCAGGTCGAGGCCGGCGAAGTGGTCGCGCTGCTCGGCCGCAACGGCGCGGGCAAATCGACGACGCTCAAGTCGATCATGCAGCTCGTCAAGCCAACCCGCGGCACTGTCCAATTCGATGGCCGGCTGATTTCAGCGCTGCGCCCTTTTGAGGTCGCACGTGCCGGGTTGGGCTATGTCCCCGAGGACCGCCGCGTCTTTGCAACGCTCTCGGTTCTTGAAAATCTCAACGTCGCCCGCCAGCCGCCGCGTGACGGGGCACCCACCTGGAGTGTTGAAGAGCTCTATGAGCTGTTCCCCAATCTGGCCGAGCGGGCACGGGCTCCTGCCAACACCCTGTCGGGTGGCGAGCAGCAAATGCTCACCGTTGCCCGCACCCTCATGGGCAACCCGCGTGCAATCCTGCTCGATGAGCCGTCCGAGGGCCTGGCGCCATTGATTGTCGAGCAAATGGCTGAAGCAATCAGCGATCTGAAGCGCAAGGGTGTGACGATTCTCCTGTCGGAGCAAAACATCCATTTCGCCAAGATCGTCGCCGACCGGGCCATCGTCATCGAAACGGGGCGCATCCGTTTTGTCGGCCCCATTGACGAGGTGTTGGCCGACAAGGAAATGCGGGCAGCCTATCTGTCGGTATGACTGAACGGCAACGAGTCCGGGAGCCAAGTCGATGGTTGAAAGTCAAGCAGCCCTGAAACCGCATTCGAGCTCGCGTGATCGGATACGGTTTTAGCCGCAACCGTGAGCTTCATCTTTGTGCCCTGGCTCGCTCCAGTGCATCCGATGCTCTGGTGGCAATACCGTCCCAATCTCCCGTTTCTATGTCTTGTTTGGTCGCGATCCACGAGCCGCCGATCGACGCAACGGTCGGGAGAGACAAATAGTCCTGCAGATTCTGAAGATTGACGCCGCCGGTCGGGCAAAACTGGACGCCGAGACTGGCATATGGTCCACTCAACGCTTTCAGCATAGCGATGCCGCCTGACGCCTCGGCTGGAAAGAACTTGAGCAGCTTGCAGCCGAGCGACAGGCCTTTTTCAATTTCCGATGGTGTGGCAACACCCGGCAGAAACGGGGTGTTGGCGGCCTGAAATGCCGCAATGGTGCCCGGATTGAGACCGGGCGCCACCCCGAAGTCGACGCCGATTTCGAGGGCGCGCCGGATCTGATCTTGAGAGACGACCGTACCGGCTCCCACCAGCATGTCGGGAACCTGTTGTTTGATCTGTGAAATAGCATCGGCAGCCGCAGCGGTACGGAATGTCACCTCGATGACATCGATTCCGCCTGCGAGCAGCGACTCGGCAAGCGGGACAGCATCCCGCGAATTGGCAATTTCAATGACAGGAACAATCGGCCGGTTGGCGAGGTGCTCGATCATCAGCGATCCACCCTCGCGCTGCCGCCGCCGGCAAGTTTTTCGACTTCCGAAAGCGAGGCCATTGTCGTATCGCCTGGCGTGGACATCGCCAGTGCGCCGTGTGCAGCACCGTATTCAACCGCCAGCTGCGGGTCGTCCAATTCCATCAATCCGTAGATAAAGCCGGAGGCAAAGCTGTCGCCGCCACCGACCCGGTCCATGATTTCCAGCCTTTCCCGTTTGACCGATTGATAGAATTTTCCGGCCACCCAGCACATGGCTGACCAGTCATTGACGGTCGCAGATCGGACACCGCGCATGGTCGTGGCCGTCGCCTTGAAGTTCGGGAATTCTTCTACGGCCTTTTCAATCATCTTCTCGAAGGAAGCGGTTTCGAGATCGGTCAGATTTTCATCGACGCCCTCAACTTCGAAGCCGAGACAGGCGGTAAAATCTTCCTCATTGCCGATCATCACATCGACGTGGCGGGCGATCTCGCGGTTCACCTTCTGGCATTGCTCGATGCCGCCGAACCCCTTCCAAAGGGAAGGCCGGTAGTTGAGATCATAGGACACAACCGTACCATGCTCGTGCGCTGCCTTGGCCGCTTCGATGGCAACAGGGCCGGTAGTCTGCGACAACCCTGCAAATATGCCGCCAGTGTGAAACCAGCGAACCCCAAGTTCGCCAAAGATGTGATCCCAATCAATGTCGCCCGGCTTCAATTGTGCCGCCGCAGCATTGCCGCGGTCGGAACAGCCTACCGCGCCACGGGCGCCGAAACCCCTTTCGGTAAAGTTCAAACCATTGCGGACGGTGCGCCCGATACCATCAGACTCCCGCCAGATGATCAGTGAGGTGTCAACCCCGCCCTGCAGAATGAAGTCTTCCAGCAGCATGCCGACGTCGTTGCGCACGAACGCTGTGGCAAGTCCGGCACGCAGCCCGAAACAGCGTCTGAGGCCGCGCGCCACATTGTATTCCCCGCCACCTTCCCAGGCCCGAAATGTCCGGGCGGTGCGGATCCGGCCTTCACCGGGGTCAAGCCGCAACATGACCTCGCCAAGGGAAAGGATGTCATACTGGCAGTCTTTGGCGGGACGGATGTTAAATGCACTCATAAATCTGTTCCCGCCTCAACGTCCCATCCAGCCACCGTCGACTGTCACAATGGACCCGTTCATGTAGTCTGACGCCGAAGACGCCAGGAACACGACAGGTCCGGCAAAATCTTCCGGTTCGCCCCAGCGGCCGGCAGGAATGCGGCCCAGAATTGCCTGGGAGCGTTCCGGGTCGTCCTGCAGCGCCTGGGTGTTGTCGGTACGAATATAGCCCGGCGCAATGGCGTTGACATTGACGCCCTTTGCCGCCCATTCGTTGGCAAGCGCCTGGGTCAGCTGCCCGATGCCGCCCTTGCTTGCGGCATAGCCGGGAACAGTGATGCCGCCCTGGAAGGTCAGCAGCGATGCGGTAAAAATGATCTTGCCGCTACCGCGCTCGACCATCTCGCGTCCCAGCTCGCGCGACAGCACAAACTGGGCGCTGAGATTAACCTCAATGACCTTGTCCCAATATTCGTCCGGGTGTTCGGCGGCCGGCGCCCGCAGGATCGTGCCCGCATTGTTGACCAGGATATCGATCACCGGAACGTCGGCCTTGACCTGGTCGATGAAGCGCTTGAGGTCGGCCCTCTTGGAAAAGTCGCACGCATAGGCCTTGAATGTACGGCCCGTGGCCACGATGGCCTTTTCAACATCGCTGCCCTGGGTTTCCAGCGATGCACTGACCGCCACGATGTTGGCGCCCGCCTTTGCGAGCGCG
Source organism: Hyphomicrobiales bacterium (assembly GCA_013002595.1). Classification (GTDB taxonomy): domain Bacteria; phylum Pseudomonadota; class Alphaproteobacteria; order Rhizobiales; family Aestuariivirgaceae; genus JABDJG01. Next base: position 5,181 of record JABDJG010000325.1, read on the forward strand.
ACAGCCATCGCCTTGCCGATACCGCGCTTTGCGCCTGTCACCAGTGCAGTTTTGCCGGTCAGATCGAACGGGGAAAGATCAGACACTAGGCAACTCCTTCGTTGATACAGATCAGGGTCTTCATTGAAGCCGGGTTCTCGGTCAGTGCCTTGAAAGCGTCGCCGATTGCATTCAGTGCCCGGATGTCGGTGATCAGACGTTCGGCGCCAATTCCGCCGGTCAGCATGGCTATTGCCTTGTCATAATCGGCCGGTTCGTAGACCCGCGCCCCGAGCATTTCCAATTCGCGCCAGAAGAACTGGAAAAGATCGATCTCAGGCTTTTTGGCATGTATGGCGACCATGCAGATGCGGCCTCTGGCTGCCGCCGCCTTGGTCATCAGGTCGACACCGGCTTGTGTGCCGGAAACCTCGAACACCACATCCGCACCCTTGTTGCCCGTAGCTGCATTGACCACTTCATCGACGTCAACTTCGCGAGGGTTCAATGCTGTAAAGCCCATGTCGTGGGCAATCGCAATTCGGTTTTCATTGACTTCGGAAAGGGTGACGTTGGCGCCAGCCTCGCGCGCGGCCAGGGCGACAAGCATGCCGATCGGCCCGCCACCGATAACCAGGACGTCTTCTTTTGCAGCTACCCGTGCCCGCCGCACGTCATGGGCGGCAACTGCCAGAGGTTCCACCAGGGCGGCATGGTCGAGTTGTAATCCGTCCGGCAACTTGTGAACGGTATGCGCCGGCACGGTCCATTTGCCTTGAAACGCACCGTCGGTATCGAGGCCGAGGAATTTCAGCTTATGGCAGATGTGCTGATGGCCGGCCTGACAGGCCGGGCACTCGCCGCAATGGTCGAGCGGACGGACAACAACCGCGTCTGCGATCTCGAGACCCTCCACATCTGGCCCGATCGCAGCGATACGTCCCGACATTTCGTGGCCAATGACCCGATGGTTGCCGATCCTTGCGTCCATATGGCCGAGATAGACATGCAGATCGGTGCCGCAAATGCCGCAATAGGCGACATCGATCTGCACCTGGCCGCGACCCGGGTCAACCGGCTCGATACGCTCCAGTTGAAAGGTTTTATCGCCGCAGTAATATGCCGCATCAATGGTCATTTCAGGTTCCTTTCTTAGGCGGCACGCAGGCAGCTTTCTTCAAGTTTGTCCCATACAAATTCCACCCCGGTTCCAGGCGTGTCCGGCGCAACGGCGCGCCCGTTTTTCATCACCAGCGGGCGCGTCGTGTAGTCATCGATAGGGAACGAGTGCACCTCGATCCATTCGGCATTCGCCCGGCCGGAAACCAGACTGACATGAAGCTCCTGCATGCCGTGGCTGCAAACCTGTATTCCACCATGTAGACTCTTTGTGGCAGCCATTTCCGCCACCCGCAACCAACCTGTGATACCGCCACAGTTGGAAGCATCCGGCTGAATGAAGCTTAATTTTGCCTGTTCAAATGCATATCCGAATTCATGCTCGGTATGAAGGTTCTCACCCATTGCAAGAGGAACACCGGTTTCGTCGGCGATGCGTGCATAGCCTTTGTAGTCATCGGGAACGATGGGTTCCTCGAACCACGTGATGCCAGATCGCGCGAAGGCCTTTGCGGCTTCGATCGCGCCATCAACGGTCATCGCGTAGTTGGCATCGACCATCAAGATCACATCAGGACCGATCAGGTTGCGCACCGCGCCAACGCGCTCGATGTCTTCAGCCTGATCCGGTTTGCCGACCTTTATCTTGACCGCATCGAAACCGGCATCAAGATAGCCTTGAACTGATTTAAGCAGCTTGGGCAGCGGGAAATCGAGATCGATCGCCCCTCGATAAGCGCGGCAGGTGTTGTCAGCACCTCCCGCCATTTCCCATAGAGGCTGGCTGTTGCGCTTGCCACGCAGGTCCCACAGCGCAATGTCGACCGCCGAGATGGCGAACGATGCAATGCCACCGCGAGCGACATAGTGGACATGCCACTGCATCTCGTCATGGGTCGCCTCGACCTCCAGCGCATTGCGATCCATAAGAAACGGCTTGAGATCGTGGTTCAACAGCGCCTCGATCGCCCGCCCGCCTCGACCGCCTGTATAGGTGTAACCGGTCCCGGTCAGCCCGTCGCTGGTGGTAATCGTTACGGTTATCAACTCGAAATGTGTGTGTTCGCCGTGCTTGGCGTCCACCAGCACCTCGGCGAGCGGCACTCTGAAATACCGGGCCGTCAAGTCCCGAATTGTGGCCAATGTGGTCCTCCCTGGCGCCTGCTATGAAACCCTATCAAAGGCTGATACGCTATTTTTGTCGTACTAAACTGAGTGATAGACTGACCAAATTGCCAGAAATGTCAACAATTATGCCAATAGTTGATGTTTATTCTTGTTTTTGACGGACAAAAAAGACAAGATTGTTATGGGCGTCATCATTTTTGGGGTTAGCCAAGGGTGAAATCGATGAACTACATTGGCGAAGCTGCACCGGATTGCCGTGCTGCTGATGCAATCGTCGCACAGATCGAGCAGAGGATTGCAGCCGGCGTCCTTGTGGATGCATCGCCACTGCCCTCCGAACGCGAGTTGATGCTGGAGTTCGGCGCCAGCAGGACGGTGGTCCGCGAAGCGATTACGGCTCTGTCAAATCGCGGCCTGATCGAATGCAAACCGAGGTTCCGGCCGGTTGTGCGCCGCGTTGGCTATGAAACGTTGATGATTGCAACGGGACCGGTTATCCGTCAGTTGCTCAACGATCCGCGCGGCGTGAAGAGCTTGTATGACATGCGTGTGTTTACCGAACGCGGGCTTGTGCGCGATGCGGCCCTGCGCGCCACCAAGTCTGATATTCAGAACCTCAAGGCGGCATTGGCGGCAAACCAGGCGTCGATTTCCGACTCCGATGAATTCTACAGAACCGACACTGCGTTCCACGGCACCCTTTACCAGATATCGGATAATCCGGTTTTCCCGGCCATTCATCAGGGATTTTTCTCGTGGCTTGCACCGCATTGGGATCGGATGCAGCGTCTGCCTGAGCGAAACGAGCAGAACTACCTCGCACACAAGACCATCTATGAAGCGATCCTTGAACGTGATCCCGACGCGGCTGAAGATGCACTGATCGAGCATTTGGCGGCGGCCTGGGAATTCGTGCGCGACACCTTTGATTGGGAGGACGACGCAACGAGATGATTTTTGGCCGGATTGCCCCAAGCCTGGTGGTGCAAGTTGCTCGGATGCAGGGCCGGTAAAAAAAACAATGGAGGAAATTTCGCTTCCGGCTATTCTGGAAACGATAAAGTTGGCGGCAAGTTGCGAACAAGCCAACACGGCCTCGCTGATCCGTTGGATCTGAAGCCGAGGTAATAAACGAGCAAACAGGGAGGATCTCATGCTCAAGACACTGACCAAAACACTTATGGCCGCCGGCGCTGCGCTTGCGTTGACGGTATCGGCGCAGGCTGCGGAGACGAAGCTGCGTATCCAGACGCACTACGCGCCGGAAACACCATCCGGCAAGTTGCTGACTGAATATGTCGAAAACATCCAGAAAATGTCGAGTGGCGAAATCCAGGTCGAGATGTTTTATTCATCATCGGTCGTGAAATCGGTTGAAACATTTGACGCCGCCGCCACCGGCATCCTGGACTGCGACGCCACGGGCGGAGCTTACCAGACCGGCAAAAACCCAGCATTCCAGTTTGTAGGCGACATCATGGGTGGCTATGCAACGCCCGTGCAGCAGCTGTCCTGGCTCTATTACGGCGGCGGCATGGAAGCAGCGCAGAAACTCTACAACAAATACGATATGCAGCTGGTTGGCTGGATCGTCTATGGTCAGGAGTCCTTTGCCTCAACCAAGAAAATTGCTGGTTTGAGTGACCTGAAGGATTGGAAATTCCGCTCACCTCCCGGCATGGAAACCAAGATTTTTGCAAGTCTCGGCGCCAAGCCGATTGTGATGGATTTCACAGAAATCTTTACCGCTCTTGAGTCTGGCATCATCGATGGCGCCGATGCCTCCGGCCTGGCCAACAACGTTGGTCTCGGCCTCTACGACATCGCCAAGAACGCCAATTTCCCTGGCTTCCACTCGATGCCGTCTGACCACATTGCCTGCAACAAGGCGGTATGGGACGCCATGCCTGATCATCACAAAACGATCATGCAGGTTGCGATCGGCGATATTGCTCTGAAAAGCGCCATGACCTTCGAAAAGAAGAACGCAGAAGCTGCTGCATCCCTGAAGGCAAAAGGCGTCACGATCTCTGCTTGGTCGGAAGAGGACCTGCAAGCGTTCCGTAGTGCTGCACAGGCCGCTTGGGGCGAATTTGCAACAACGCCGGAAGCCAAAGCACTGGTTGAAAGCCATCTTGCGTATCTGAAGCAGCTTGGCCTGGTTCAGTAAAACCGCGTTCCAAATGAGGGTGGCACAGCAATAGTGCCGCTCTCATTGTTCACGGCAAATCTCTGGCCACCGAGGGGAGGCGGCGATGGTCGAACATGAGCGGACGGGCTGGTTGGACACAATTACCTGGGGGTTCAGTCGAGTCGCGATGTGGGCGCCCGCGTTTATCGTAACCATCATCTTCTATGAAGTCGTGATGCGCTACGTCTTCGTGCAACCAACCCTTTGGGTCAACGAAATGTCGCTGTGGGTTGCTGGAGCGGTCTATCTGACGGCAGGGCTCTATGCGCTGCAGCAACGCAGCCACATTCGCATTTTTATTCTTTACGACCTGGCGCCGAGATGGCTGCGGCGGATCTTCGACAGCCTATCCGTATTCTGTGTATGCGTTTTCGCCTTCGCCGTCGTGTGGGGTGGTTTTGGAGAAGCGCGCGCCAAGTTGATGCGCTGGGAAACCTTCGGCACAGCATTTGATCCGCCGATACCGGCCACGATCAAACCACTGATACTTGTGACGCTCGTCTTTCTGGCACTCCAGTCGATTTCCAATCTCTATTACGACTGGAACAAGGAACCCGAATCTCATGATCCTGCAGATGACTTGGAAATGCCGCCAGACGAAGTGCTGACCGGCAATCCCCCCAAGCCGGACGTTTGAGCCATGGATATTGGCACAATCTCCATCATTCTGCTGTGCGGCATGCTGTTCTTGCTGGCGATCGGCATGCCGCTGGGCTTTGCCTCCGGCTTTCTCGCCGTTGTTGTCCTTGTCCTGAAATTTGGCCCTGATCTGTTGTTTTCGAACTTTGGTACCGGGCCGCTCAACATCTTGGCGCAGCGTCTTTACGGCATCACGACCAACTATGTCCTGGTCTCCGTACCACTGTTTATATTCATGGCAACGCTTCTGGAGCGTTCCGGCATTGCCCGCGACATGTACTCGTCTCTCAACATGTGGATGTCGCGCACCCGCGGCGGCATCGCCGTTGTGACGGCGATCATGGCCATTGTCATGGCTGCCATGTCCGGCATCATTGGCGGTGAAGTGGTGCTCCTTGGCCTGATAGCGCTGCCGCAAATGCTGCGGCTTGGTTACAATCAGAACCTGGCCATCGGCACAATTTGCGCTTCCGGGTCTCTGGGCACCATGATTCCGCCGTCCATCGTGCTGATCTTTTATGGCCTGATCACAGAGACCTCGATTCACGCATTGTTTCAGGCGGCATTCGTGCCCGGTTTTATGCTGGCCGGCTGTTACATCGTCTACATTCTCGTTCGTACCCGGTTGAACCCCGAACAGGCGCCCCTGCCTGAACCAACCGACGACGACATGTCGCAAACCGAAAAGGCCCTTTACGGATCGTCGTTGATCATGATCGTGCTCGGTGGTGCCGCCACGCTCGTGACGGTCCGTTGGTTGTATCTGCACGGCCTTGGAGCGGTAACCGAGAACTCAAGGCTGGTCGACCAGGAAACCTTATGGGTTGCCTTGAGCCTGATCGTAGCAAGCGCCGGGTATCTGTTTGGCTACACAGGCCTCAAAGTAGCCCGAGATGCCTGGGAGAAAGGCAAGGGATTGATTGCGCCATTGATGATCGTATTTGTCGTGCTCGGCTCGATCTATGGTGGCATTACCGGCATTACCGAGGCCGCTGGAATGGGAGCGATTGCTGTTCTGGTGCTCATTTGCCTTCGTGGCGAATTCTCAATGCAACTCCTGCGCGAAGCCTCCATGCGCACATTCAAGTCTACCGGCACGATTATCTGGGTGACGTTCGGCGCAACCGCCCTTGCCGGCGCCTATACCATTGCCGGCGGACCGACCTACGTGGCCAACCTGATCGTCGGTTATGATCTGCCAACCATGGGCGTGTTGCTCGTGATGATGGTTGTCTTCCTGTTCCTTGGCGCCTTCATGGATTGGACCGGCATTGTGCTGCTCGTTATGCCGGTTTTTCTGCCGATCGTTCTGAAACTGCCGATGAACGAATTGGGACTGACCGGCGGGCTTGAAACGCGAACAATGGTACAGGTCTGGTTCGGCATATTATTCTGCGTGAACATGCAGGTTTCGTTCCTGTCGCCACCGTTTGGTCCGGCAGCATTTTACCTGAAATCCGTCGCGCCACCTCACATCACTTTGCCGGATATCTTCCGAGGCTTCCTGCCGTTCATTGGCATCCAGTTGATCATCCTGGCGCTGATCTTGTGTGTTCCCGAAATCACGACATTTTTCTTGTGACGGTCCACAGGTCCTAGTTTCGAATGAAAATCACCAGGATCACCAGCCACGTCCTCCAGTACGATCTCCCGCAAGCGCTTGGCTATTCACAACAGTATTATGCAAAGCGCAGCGCGCATCTGGTTGAGGTTGAAACGGACGAAGGCGTGACCGGCTGGGGCGAGTGTTTTGGGCCCGGTAATGTCGCGCTCGCCAACAAGGGCATTGTCGAAAAGGTCATACAACCGATGATCCTGGGAGACGATCCGCTTGACCGCGACGTGATCTGGCACAAAGTCTACAACCTTCTGCGCGACCACGGTCAAAAGGGTATGTCGTTACAAAGCCTGTCGGGCGTCGATATTGCGTTGTGGGACATTGCCGGCAAGGTCGCCGGTCTGCCGCTCCACAAATTGATTGGCGGTGCACACAGGACCGAGGTTTCCGTCTATGGCTACGGCATGATGTTGCGACCGGAGCCGACGAACGAGTTGGCCGCCCGTTTCAAAGACGAAGCGGCCTCGATCAAGGACAACGGCTTTGCAGCAACGAAAATGAAAGTCGGGTTCGGCCCGAAGGATGACATCGCGTTGGCCCAGGCGGTCCGCGAGGGTGTAGGCGATGACTTCCGTTTCATGGTGGACGCGAACCACTGTTACACAACCAGCGATGCGTTCTACGTCGGCCGTGCCCTTGAAGACCTCGATGCCTACTGGTTTGAAGAGCCCGTCGCACCGGAAGATCTTGACGGCTATCGCGAATTAAGGGCCGGCCTGAAGGTCAATATTGCCGGCGGCGAGGCAGAATTCAATCGCTGGGGCTGGCGCGGTCTGCTGGAAGCCCGCGGTCTGGACATCGCGCAACCCGAAGTCTGTGCACTCGGCGGCGTTTCTGAGTACCTGCGGGTCCTCGCATTGTGCCACGCACACTTCACGCCGGTCATCAACCATGTTTGGGGATCTGCGATCGCGATAGCAACCAACTTGCACTTGCTTGCGGCCATGCCGCGCTTGCCGGGCGGGCTTCATCCCTGGGAACCAATGCTCGAGTTTGACACGACTGGCAACAAGTTCCGTGATGAGTTGGTCCCTGACCTGCCAAGTATACCAGACCAGGTCAAAACGAATGCCGGCAAAGTCTCAATTCCAACCGGGCCAGGGCTCGGTGTCGAGCCGGATCGAGGCATAATTGCTCATTACAAGGTTGCTTAGAGCACGATGAGGTCATATTGAACCCCTCTAGTTGGCGCGTGACGGAACGATGACAGGTGCTCTGCCAATCCGGTCGATTGCGATTGCAGCTCTTGGTCTGGCGGCCCTGGCCGGTGTGCTGCTGGCCGCTGCGCCGTTTGTGCGCATCGTCGACAATGCGCTCAGTGACGGGATGGTCTCGACGATTTCTCCGTGGACCGAGCCTCCCGATAACATCGTACTGGTGACCATCCGCGAGACAACACTTTCGAAGTTTGCCTACCGGTCACCGGTCGACCGGGAATTTCTGGCAGATACCCTGTCGGCGATCCTTTCTGCCGGCCCGAAGGCGGTCGGGCTCGATATCCTCTTGGACCAGCCAACCGAGGCGAAAAAAGATGCCAAACTGCGGCGGGTCCTGGTTGCAGCAGACCGACCGGTGGTGCTTGCCCATGCGGGTGGCCGCAACGGGCTGACCGAAAGCCAGGTCAGCTATCTGGCACAATTTTCAGATGGCCTGATGTCAGGTGCCGTCGACCTTGGCTCATCGCCGATCGATGGCACGGTGCGTGCACTGATAACCGGTGTCGAGGCAGACGGCACATGGACACCCGGGTTTGCGGCCCGCATTGCCAAGGGCAACGGTATCACCGAAACGGTGTTCAGGTCCGGGCCGAAACCGTTGAGCTATTACCGCACGGCAGACGGCGTGCCGCACGAATTCAAGGCGTATCCGGCCGAAGCGGTGGGGTTGCTGCCGGCTGCCTGGTTCAAGGATAAATACGTCCTGATCGGCGTCGACCTGCCGGACAGCGACAGGCACCGTACGCCGTTTCATCTGCTGAACGGGCCGGCTCTCGGCGACCTGCCGGGTATTGTCATTCATGCCCACGGCCTGGCACAGATTCTGACCGGTGACCGTTTTGTAAGGGCCGGAGCCGCCTGGCAGATGCTGATCGCCGTCTTGCTGGGCGCTGCAGCCGTTGCCGTTGCCTATCTTGGCCTACATCCGGTGTTGCGGCTGGCGCTGATGCTGGGGTTGTGTCTGGGCCTGTGGGGGGCGGTGATGGTTGTGTTCAACCGGTTCGGGTTTCTGCTGCCGCCGGCCGCACCAACATTGCTGATGGCGGTGGCCGGCGGCGCGGCCTTTGCCCATGTCTGGTACCGTGACCGGCGCCAGCGCGGGTTCATCAAGGATGCGTTTTCACGCTATGTCAGCCCGGCCTATGTCGAGCGGCTGATCCAGCATCCTGAAGAACTGCACCTGGGCGGTGACCGGCGCCAGGTGAGCTACATCTTTACCGATATCGCCGGCTTCACCAGCCTGTCGGAACAGCTCGATCCAGCGGCCCTGTCGGAACTGCTGAACAGCTACCTTGACGGTGTGTGCGGCCTGTTTCTCGAGCATGGCACGACCATCGACAAGATCATCGGCGATGCCGTGGTGGGCTTTGCCGGAGCACCGGTGGATCAACCCGACCATGCCGCCCGGACGGTCAGGTTGATGCTGGCGCTCGACCGGTTTAGCGAGGCGTTCCGGGCCGAGCAATGCAGCGTTGGGCATAACATCGGCGAAACCCGCGTCGGCGTTCATACTGGTGTTGCGGTGATCGGCAATTTCGGCGGCTCGCAGTTTTTCGACTACACAGGCCTTGGCGACAGCGTAAACATCGCAGCAC
>JABDJG010000350.1 GCA_013002595.1 Hyphomicrobiales bacterium
GCTTGGTGGGGTGCAGCGCTGGCCATAGATAGCCGCAATTTGCCAGCGCCTGACCAGGTGTTTGCCTCCTTTGCCGATGCTCTGGCGTCTGGTGAGCTTGTAACCCACGTGTCAATAACCCTGGCACGGGTTCTGGCAAGCTTTATTCTGGCGATGGTGATCGGTAGCGCAATCGGTATTTCTTTAGGCCGCAGCGAGAAACTGAACAACTTCTTTGATGGATGGTTGGTGCTTGCACTGAACCTGCCCGCCCTGGTCACGATCATCCTGTGCTACATCTGGTTTGGTCTGACCGAAGTAGCAGCAGTCACCGCAGTTGCAATCAACAAGATACCAAATGTATCCGTAACCGTTCGAGAAGGCGCCCGGGCGGTCAGCACTGATCTGATGGAAATGGCGCAAGCCTACCAGTTCGGCAAATGGAAGACATTCCGGCATGTCGTTTTGCCGCAGCTCAACCCGTTTATTGCAGCAGCTGCCCGCTCCGGCCTTGCTCTGGTTTGGAAGATCGTTCTGGTGGTCGAGCTGCTGGGACGAAGTGACGGTGTTGGCTTTCAACTGCATTTGTTCTTCCAGCTGTTCGATGTTGCCGGACTCTTGGCCTATGCCATCGCATTTATCATCGTCGTACAGTTGATTGAGCTTTTGGTCCTGCAACCCTGGGAACGGGCAGCAAACCGTTGGCGTCGATGACAGCAGTAAGCATCAACATAAAAGCAAAGCGCTATCCCGGTGGAGCAGGCGGAAAGCCGGGCCATCTGGCGTTGTCGGGCACGCGCTTTGAGGTGAGCCAGAACGAGTTTGTCTGTGTGTTGGGGCCGTCTGGCTGCGGCAAGACGACCTTGCTCAACCTGATTGCCGGCATTGACACTTCATACGATGGCAAAATCACCTTGAGCGCTGCGCTGTCGCAAAGTCTTGCTTATGTATTCCAAACACCCCGGCTCCTGCCTTGGCGGACCGCGGCCCAAAACGTCGAGCTGGCAATAGACCGCGGGGCATCTTCCTGTTCATCTACGATGGATTTGCTGGCCGCCGTCGGGATTGAAAAGTTCGCTGCGAACTATCCAGGCGAGCTGTCACTGGGGATGCAGCGCCGGGTCTCTTTGGCCCGTGCCTTTGCACGCCGACCGTCTCTGTTGTTGATGGATGAGCCCTTTGTGTCGCTGGATCCGGATGCCGCTCAAGAACTGCGGCGCCTGCTCAAGCAGATGCTGGCGCAACGGCCTGCAACGATCATTTTCGTCACCCATGATCACCGTGAGGCCGTGCAACTCGCTGACCGTATAATTGTGATGTCCAGCGCCCCATCCCAGGTTGTGAAACAAGTCCCCGTTTTGTTACGCGACAACCAACGAAATGACGCTGCATGTGTCGATGAATTCATCGAAGAAAATTTGACGGAGCCACGGCAGGCAGAGCAAAGTCAAAGCACCTAACCTGCGGGAAAGGGTTTTAAGTTATCCTGAGTAGTAGTAAGGTCTGCAGCAATCAAGGCTGGCAGGCTGGAATAGGAAGGTCCGACATGACTCACTTCAGGAATGTTGCCATCGCGGGTTTCATGGTTCTTGCCGTCTTGCTGTCAGTATGGGTGCCTGCCGCCTCTGCCGCCGACAAGCGCGACCAGACCTGGTTGGAACTCAAAGGTGAGTTTTTCGACGATACTGCCATCCTCGATGGCAGTGATTTCCTGTCCATAAAGGCGCCGACGAGAGCCGATGATGCAGCCATCGTGCCTGTCGAGTTTTCAGTAAAGCCCGGCAGGAAAGTTGAACGTGTCGTGCTCTTCGTCGACGAAAATCCCGTCCCGATGGCAGCCGACATCACCTTCGGGCCAGCATCGCCCACAGCCTCGTTCTCCACCCGTCTGCGGGTAAACTCTTATTCCTACATTCGCGCTGTCGCACAGACCCAAGACGGCAAGCTTCACATGACCAAGACTTACGTCAAGGCTTCAGGCGGTTGTTCGGCACCGGCCAACAAGGACCTGGCAGCAGCCAAGGCGGCACTTGGTAAGATGAAGTTGAGGCTGTTCCCGCAATCGGGCACCGCCAGCGCCATCCAAAGCGGAGCGAGACAGGCCCAGATCATGATCAGGCACCCCAACAGTTCCGGATTTCAGATGGATCAGGTTACGATGCTCTATATCCCGGCCCATTTCGTTGACTTCATCGAGGTCCGCCAGGGTGATCAGCTGGTCATGAAGCTCGAAGGCGGCATATCGTTGAGTGAAAATCCCAATTTACGCTTCCATTACACCAGCACCGGCAAAGGTGAAATTACCGTCAAAGCAACGGACAATGAAGATGGTGAGTTTAAGCGCAGCTGGCCGACGACGGGCTCATGAGGCAGCCTGCAAACGCTGGCTACAGCGCGACACGCTTTAGAAGCACCTGAATTCGGCTTCAACCTGCGCCCGGCGTAGATCGCCGACAATGTTCTGCAGGCTTTGCGAGGTGTTGAACACAGCCACCTTTTCACCACCGACCAGGCCAACGCTTAGGATTGTTTCAGCCTCAACATACTTTTCGTACGGCAATATTGTTGCGATCAAATCTATCGAACAGGCACACTTTTCCATGGCTTGCCGGGTTTGCCCATTGGCTGCCATGCAGCCAAAAACATAATCGGCTCGCGCAACAGTGGGATAATCATTGATCAGTGCCTGACTGGTCGCTTTCTGTTGCGCATTGCCTGTCTGTGCGAGCAATCCCATCACCGCACCAGCGAGCAACCCGATGGTCAGCTTGTATCGATGCATCATTGCGACGTCTCCCTGACAAAACTATTCGATTCCAACGAATGCCAACTCATCGGAGACAAGAGCTGCATTGCCTTCCTGTTCTGCCGGCACGGTGGAGCGAATTGACAAAATGCCACCAGGCACAACATCTGCAACCGTGAACTCATAGATTTTGTTCAACAGTTTCTGCATGCTGGCGCGATCCTTCTCGCCGGTGAACGGCATGATGGTCACCGTTTGAACGGAAATGTTCTGGCCATTGAATTCAGCCGTGTTTTTCTCGACCTTCGCGGCATCACGAAACGCACGCCGGATCATGTTGCGATAGTACACCGGTTCGCCGCCAACCCGCCGCTTCATTTCCCAGAGGTCTCTCTCCAAAAAGACCATGATGATCGGGTTACCTGTTATGTCGATGTGTGGACCGAGATCACGCTGCCTCTTGCCGCTGAACATCCGCAACATCACAGAATTCAGACCACCTGGCTTGTCGTTCTTTTCCACGTTGACAGCAATCGTATCCTCAAACGGTTTTCCGAAGGTTTTTTCGGCAGACGTGCTGTGCCGGTAGCTGTAGTTGAGTGCACTGGGAACCGCGAGCTGTTTCAGATAAGGGGCATCGAACAACAGCGCTTGAGGTGTCCCCAGCTCGCCAGCCGAAACAGGAACTGCCAATTGCAACAACACGGCAGCCGCAAAGAGTTGCCGCCTGACCGGTGTGGCCAATATGCTTTTCTTTTCATTTCTGGCCATCACTGAATTCATCCTCCAGGTTTTCTTGCTGTTTGTATTCTTGGGTCCCAAATGTGGCTACAGTTGGCTAGGTTGTAGTTCAAGTCTGAGGTCACTTGCCTTCGAAAAGAAAACCCTTGCCGCGCACTGTTCGGATTATTGCTTTGGAGTCCACATCGAGCATCGACAGCTTGCGTCTGAGATAACCGACATACACATCCACGACATTTATGGCATTGCCGCCATCATTGGCCCATAACGCTTCAAATATATCGAAACGGGAAAGTGGTTTTCCTGCACTGTTGAGGAATAATAGCAGAAGGTCTGTTTCGCGTTCTGTCAACAGGACCGACTTCTCACTGGTCTCAACTTTGCGCACATCGGTGTCCAACAGCATGCCCGAGCCGATATCGAGACGCCGGTCTTCCGGTTCAGCTGCCCCGCGGTCACGCCGCTCGTGAGCCTTGACCCGGGCAAGCAACTCAGCAAACTCAAATGGTTTGACCACGTAATCGTCGGCACCCGCCGACAGACCCTCGATGCGATCCGGCACTGCGTCCCGGGCGCTCAGCATGATTACCGTCAAATCGTTGCCAGACCTTCGCAAATCCTTGCAGACATCGAGACCAGACTGTCTGGGCAGCATGATATCCAGGATCATTGTCGAGTATGGTTTTTCCCGGATCTTGTTCAGGGCTTCTTCGCCGGACCCGGCACAATCGACATCATAGCCCTCCAGCTCGAAACCGCGTTTGAGCAGAGTCGAGATGTCCTTGTCGTCTTCGACAACGAGTATGCTCATTTAACCCTCATGTTGCCATCAAAGGTAGCTTGATCAAGAACGTACTGCCAGACCTGGCGCCTTTTTTGGTTTCATGATGCGGCAAAGTTCGGCTGTCCACCGTAATGGTACCGTCATGGGCCTCGATCACCCATTTGATCAACGACAAGCCAATTCCAAAGCCGCCGCTGTTGGAAGCACCTGCGCCGCCGCCTTTGTAAAACCGATCAAACACGTTGGCTATCTCGTCTTCAGGTATCCCAAAACCCTGGTCTGCCACCGTTATCTCGGCTGTTTTGCCTCCAGTGCCCAGCAGGATCGATATCTCACTGTCCGGCGGCGAGTACTTCACAGCATTTGCGATTAGACCACTGACCGCCTGGCGCAACCACTCACTATCGCATCGAACGGTCACCGGATCGCGCGGCACCTCGAACGAAACCTGAACCTGATGATTGCTGG
>JABDJG010000365.1 GCA_013002595.1 Hyphomicrobiales bacterium
GATCTTGGTCATCGGCTGTTTGAGATTGCCACGAACGAGCTCAACAGCATGCAGGACCATCAGCTTCTGCTTGGCCGCAAATCGGCGACTGAGAAATTGGCATCGTTCCTACTGGTGCTTGCCCGAAGGACCTGCAACGAGGACGATCTAGAGACGAGCTTCAAGCTGCCGATGACGCGCACTGATATTGCAGACTATCTAGGCCTGACCATCGAGACGGTCAGCCGCAACATGACGAAACTCAAACAATCGGGCGTGATTGATCTGCCTCAAACCTCGACCATCCAAATTCGCGATATGCTTAAGCTGGAAGAGCTGGCTGAAGGAGAAGATTGCGCTTTTTGAAGCCGCTCGTAATTCAGCAATTCGTTTGCACGATAAGAGAGCGACAACCCGTGCAAGAAGACCACAAGCTCAGGATCGCGCTCGGCGTTTATGATGATTTTTCACTCCTGAAGACCACTCTTGGGGAGTTCGAGGCATTCGGCCTCGATCTTGAATGTATCGTAATTGTGGCCGATGCCGGCGCGCTTGGCGGCAATCTTGAAGCTGCATTCTCGGTTTCGAAACAAACTGAGAACGCAGCGGGTCCCAATCTGCTGGTTCGCGGTAATACCCAGGACGGGCTAGTCAAGTTTGCAGACCAGCCGCCTGGCGTGATGCGATCAGTTCCAGCCAAGCGGTTGCTGCAGTTCGACAGCTGGATATCAGGAAATCTGTCGGATGATTTGAACGATCATCTTTCGGACGGAGCGTGCGTTCTGGTTGCTCCGATCACCACCGCACAACTGGAATGGCGGATTTCGAGCACCCTGCTGAAATATTCGGTAAGCCGGGTACAACTGCATGATCTGGCCAATCCTCATTGATCAGCGCGCGTCAGATCGGTTGAATAAGTGCCGGGCGGTGAAATTGTTCAGTCGCTGGTTTGCAGCACTGTGTGCTGGACGATGACTATGGTGATCAGCGGCGCCAGGACAGAAATTGCTGCCACGGTTATGAGCAGCCATCCCAGGTTGCTGTAGTCGGCGGCTGTTTCAATTGCATTCGTGCCACGATCGCGAACTTCGCGGGTGACAACGAAGATCTGGTTCAGATGCTTGGTCAGCAGGCTGCTGGCTGACAGCGCCAAGTTGGTGAAAGAGGCCATTACCGCAAAGAAAGTCGCCTTCAGATTGACCGGGGCATTGCGGGCGATCCAGGCCAGCATCGGGATCATGGCGATCTGGCCGAGTGGCGATTCGATGGCGGTATCAATCATGGCAATGAACCGGGCATCCACGATGCCGCCGGTGTGCATTGCGGTCCAGTGATGCAGGCCGTAGTACAAGCCGATGTTAGGCAAGGATAAAAGACCGCCAGCAAGGGTCAGCAGGACGACTATATAGGCAATGGTTCGCGTGGCCATCAGGGGTCTGAGGACAATCATGCCGAGCAATGTCAACAAGGACGAGATCAGGGTCAGGACCGACAGGAACTGCTGATCAAAGCCCAGAACATCGATTTCGAACCAGGTTGCGCCCGGTCCGGGTAGCGGCACGGCGCGGAAGATGAAGATGATGATGGCTGTCCCGACCAGGGCCCGGGCCTTGTCGGGCTCCAGCTGACCCAGAAGCCGGGACATCAGCACCAACACGATCGTCATCGAGCCGGCAAACACCAGTTCTTGAGCGTAGACGAGGTCAGACAGGCCAATCGTGATGGTGAGCACTGCAAATGCCAGGCCGCCGCCGAAGTACCAGTAGTTGGGCTGTGTCGGCTCGCCGGGCCGGTCGAGTCTCTTGGCAATTTCACCGGCAGACAGGCCTTCTTGCTGAAGTCTGCGGCGGTTGTGCCAACGCATGATGGTGGCGAGCACAACGCCGCTGATCGAGACCGCCGGCACGACCAGCGCGAGCAAATAGACCTGTGCATAGACACCTGCCTTGGCCGCCTGGTCGAGGCCTTCGATGTCGGCGAACATGTAGATGTTGACCAGGGCAACGGTAACGAGACCGCTGATCAGGCAGATGCGGCCAAGCGTCTGCATGGTGGTGTGCATGGCTTTTGAGGCATCATCGCTCAACGGCTGCCCGTATTCGTCATGACGGGGCACCGCCTCGACCGACATGGCATCGGCGACCGCATCCTGGAGGACGTAGCCGCATGGTGCCAGCAGCGCGCTCAAGACGTACCAGGCCTCGGTTGCCATTATTGCAGACATCCGGGCGGGGAAACTGATCAGGGCATACATAATCAGCAAGCTGGCGGCAACCAGCGCGGCACCCGCATAGACCAGTACGGCCTTCCAGCGCCAGATGATGTCGACGAGGTGGCCAAGCGGCATCTTGAGCGCCCAGGGAATGCCTGCCCAAAACGCCAGGCCGGCAATGAACGCTGCCGACAGGCCGAGGTATTCTTTGACAAAGAACGTGCCGACAATACCGACCAGCCCGGAGATGCCGGCCGCGAAATAGACCATCAGCGGGGGCAGGAACGACCAACGGAATTGCCGGCGCAAATCCAGTACCGTGTCGTCGAACCATTTGAGAGCCTGCTCCAGCATAGGCTGATTTTGCAGTGTTTTACGGCGCTCTGCTAGAGCGATTCATTGTCATATTGAACCTCTCTGGGTCTGTTCACATTCAGATTGTGGGGACCATCGGTTGATCCAAGTCAATGTACAGCGCGGTCGGCTTGAGAATACTCGATGCATGATTAGTAAATTGAAGTCAGCCAGAGTGCGATGCCACTTATTGATTGGATTTGCCTTGTGTCAATTGGCTCCGGCCAATGCGGTCCTTGCTCAAAGTTCAGGATGGGAAGCTGATTTGCGCAAGCAGTTGCTGGCCGAAAAGGACTGTGAGCTCAATTACCTGACCGATAGCAAGACTTACGAGCTGCTCGGGAGAGCAACTGTGGAGGCCAGAGCCCATTGCAAGGACAAACGGGCATATGATGCAGTCAGGTCGGGCAATGACAAGTTGTTCGAGCTGAAGAGCTGCGAGGTGGTGACGTGTTGAAGCGAACGCTACGCCTTGCTGCTGTCGCGATGTTCCTGGCGACAGGTCTGGTTGCCTGCGGTCCGGCTGTGCTGGCTGCCGATGACAAGGTCAAGCGGCCAAGCTGGCATATGTGGGATCCTGGTGCCAACTGGCGCGAGAAGTGGCGTCCCGGAGACATGTCACCGCGGCATCGCCACCGTATGCATCGCCACTGGACCTTTATGAACGGTCAAATTCCGGCGCGTTACCAGAATTTAAAGAATCCAATGGCCGGCTCCGAGGCCAATATCATCAAGGGCCAGAAACTCTATCTCGACAATTGCGCGAGCTGCCATGGCATCGAGGGTCTGGGCGAGGGCGAAGCCGGTAACGATCTGTTCCCGTCACCAGCACTGCTCGCGTTCATCGTGCAGATGCCAATAGCGGTTGATTCCTATCTGATGTGGACGATCTCGGAAGGCGGGAAGGATCTCAACACCGGTATGCCGGCATTCAAGGACACATTGAACGACGACGAGCTCTGGCAGGTCATCACTTACGTGCGAAACGGCTTTGCATTGCCCTGAATCAGGGCAACACTACAGTTGCTCAATGTTTGGTCCAGGGTTCCGTCCGCGTTGATGCGATGCCAGTTAATGTTGTCTGCCGGTCGCTTAAGCTGCTTGCGCACCACGGCCGCATCGGCGTCGGAGGCATCGCCGGTTCTGTCGGTGACGCGTTCAATCATGGATCCTTCACTGGCTTCCAGCCACAGGCCATCGAATGGCGCACCTGCATCGCGGGCAACGGCTTGTGCGTGATCACGCTCTGCTTCATCCAGGAATACAGCGTCAACAATTACACTGCTGCCGGCCAACAGTGCCAGCTTGGCCTTATGCATCAGGTTGCCATAGACCTTTTCATTGACCTCACCGGTATAGGCCGATGCGTCCAAGTGCTGTGTTTCTGGAACGCCGAACAACAATTTGCGCTCAACATCGCTGCGAAGGTGCAAAGCGCCTGGCGCTGAGCCGAACTGCGGGGCAAGCAGGCGCGCAACGGTGGTCTTGCCGGTGCCGGACAAGCCACCAATGCAGATCAATTGCGGCCGTTGGCGCTCAAGGAATTGTAGCGCCGATGCAAAATAGTCTGTGGCTTCCTTGCGTGCCAGTGCGCGCGCGGCTTCGGATTTGGCCTGTCCGAGGCGAGTGAGGGCGACCATGGCGCGGATACCGGCCCGGCACGCCAGAAACAACGGCAGGGCCTGCAATCCGGCAATGTTTGTTACGTCCGCACTGTTTGCAATGTAGTGGTTGAGCACAATATTGGCCTCGCGACGCAGATGATGCACCTCCAGGTCCATGATCAGGAAGGCAAGGTCATAGAGGACGTCGATCGTTGCTATTTCCTCATCGAATTCTATGGCATCGAACAACACAGGCTTGCCATCCAGCACGACGATATTGTGCAGGTGCAGATCGCCGTGGCAGCGGCGCACATAACCGCGCTGGCTGCGTTCATCAAGCCGATGGCGGACGCCTTCCAATTGCCGGTCCATCTCGGTTGAGAAACAGGCGTGCTGGCGTGTGCCGATGATGTTGTTTGCCGATCCGAAAGCATCACAAAGCTCGGCAATGATGGCCGATATGCGTTCGGCACCTGTCGCGTCGACAATCCTTGCTGCCTTGTCATGATAACGGGTGATCTCGTCGGCCAGCGTCATGAAAAGGGGCGTCTCAGCGCGGCCGTCTTCGATAACCCTTGCCAACAATGCATCGTCGCTGAAGCGGTTCATGTGTATGGCCCACTCCACAACGTCGCCCGGACCGCCGATGGTAAGCTTGCCGCTGTGCGCCTGGCAGATCGGTACAACATCCAGATAGATCTGCGGCGCATGCGGCTGGTTGATTTCCAGTTCCCGATCACAGGCGGCCTTGCGCTTGTCGAGTGCTGAGAAGTCCAGATAGGGATAGATGACGGCCTTCTTGATCTTGTAAGCGCTCTTGCCGGCCAGAAAGATCAGCGCGGCATGGGTCTCAATGACGTCGATGTGAAGAGAATTCAAAGAATACGCACCCGGCCCGCGCAGGAACTCAATAACGTCTTGTTGCGCGGAGCGAGGTTGAAGCATGGTCACTGGAACGCCCCGGCCCGGCGCAACACGTCAGCCAGATCGCGGACCGGTGTCTTGGTGTAGTCCTTGTTGATCTCGGCATGGAGACGGTCACGGGTTGCAGGTGTCAGCGCAGATCTGAGTCTGGCCAGCATTGAGGGTCCAGCGGCAATGGACAGCCGGTCATATCGTTGTTGCGTAAGTGCCTTGTCCAGAACGGCACTGAGATGCCCGGCAAATTTCTCCTCGGCATGTTCAGCGGGATCGCTGGCATACTCCATCGCATGCCGTCCGCCGCCGACGCTGTCAAAGGCCCGGCCCGGTTTGTCGGCCATGATCTCGCGCGCCGGGAGGTGCTCATTTTCGAACGACATGCCATCAATCTCATGCACACCGTCCTTGACGCCTTCGTTCAGGTAAATCCGCGCCTGACCGGCATTGGCCATCAGTATCCATGTTCGTGTCGGTTTCATCTCGCTGGCTCCCAGTTTACTTTGATGTGGTTTCTCGCACGCATCTGCGGCCAGTACTTTGATCCCGATCAAGGGAGTTGACGGCACGATCTTTAGGATTTGTGCAGGAACAGGACTGATTGCGGAGCGCAGGGTGCATGACAGCAACCGTATTCAAAGCCGAAGGCCTCACCAAGACCTATCTGACCGGAGATGTTGCGGTACACGCGCTTCGCGGTGTCGATCTGGAACTGTTTGAAGGTGAATTGTCGGTCATGCTCGGGCCCTCGGGCAGCGGCAAGTCGACACTGTTGAACATCCTTGGCGGGCTCGACACAGCGACGTCCGGTTTGGCGCGGTTCAAGGATTTGCAGCTGACCGGTATCGGTGAGCATGAGCTGACGCTGTACCGGCGCCACCACGTCGGCTTTGTTTTCCAGTTCTACAATCTCATTCCAAGTCTGACCGCGCTGGAGAATGTTGCTCTGGTGACCGAGATCGCCGACGATCCGATGCGGCCCGAGGAGGCTCTTGACCTGGTCGCGCTGGGCGAGCGTCAGAATCATTTTCCAGCCCAGATGTCCGGCGGCGAGCAACAGCGCGTCGCAATTGCCCGCGCCATTGCCAAACGGCCTGAAGTGCTGTTGTGCGATGAGCCAACTGGCGCTCTCGACAGCAAGACCGGCGTGCTGGTGCTCGAGGCGCTCACGACGGTCAACCGCGAACTCAACACGACAACCGCAGTGATCACCCACAATGCCGAGACCCGCAAAATCGCCCATCGCGTGTTCTACTTTCATGACGGGCGCATTGCCCGGATGGAGGTCAACAAGCAGCGGCTTGAGCCGCATGAAGTGAAATGGTGAGGCCAGCATGAATGCGCTTGATAAAAAGCTGCTTCGCGATGTGATGCATATCTGGACGCAGGTTCTGGCTGTCGCCTTGGTGATGGCGGCTGGTGTGGCAACCATCATCATTGCGATCGGGGCGCATCGCTCACTGGAGGAAACGCGAGCCGCCTACTACGAGCGTTATCGCTTTGCTGACGTCTTTTCCGGCGCAACGCGGGCACCAGCTTCTATCGTGGAGCGGATTGGCCGAATTCCAGGTGTTGCAGTTGCCGAAGGCCGTATCGTCAAACCCCTGCTGTTGGATGTCGAGGGCATGCCCGAACCTGCCTCGGGTCTCGCCATCTCCTTACCCGAGGGCCGTCCACCGCATCTCAATGACTTCTTCATGCGGGCTGGCCGGCTGCCCAAGGCGGATGCAGGATTTGAGGCGGTCATTGCTGAACGGTTTGCCAACGCCCACAAATTTGTTCCCGGTTCGCGGTTTGAGGCCGTCATCAACGGGCGCAAACGCGTCCTGTCAGTAACCGGTATCGCACTGTCGCCTGAGTACATCTATGCCTTGGGGCCTGGTGATGTCATGCCCGACGACCGCCGGTTCGCCATTCTGTGGATGGCCGAAGAGACGCTGGAGGCAGCCTTCGACCTCGATGGCGCGGTGAATTCGGTCTCGGTGAAACTGATGAAGGGCGCATCCGAGCCGGCAGTTATCGAGCAGCTCGATCAACTGCTGGCGCGCTATGGTGGCCTTGGCGCCTATGGCCGCAAGGACCAGCTCTCGCATGCCTTTCTTGATTCCGAACTGGAAGAACTGAAGGGCATGCGCAATGTCCTGCCGCCGATCTTCATGGTGGTGACGGCCTTCCTGATCAATATGATTATGACGCGCCTGATTGCCCTGGAGCGCGAGCAGATCGGGCTGCTCAAGGCGGTGGGATACGGCCGTGCCGCGATCGCCTGGCATTATGTCAAACTGGTCCTGATTATCAGTTGTATCGGCATTGTAATCGGCTATGGGATGGGACAATGGCTGGGGCACGGGCTGACGCGCCTTTATGCCAGGTTCTTCAGCTACCCGTTTTTGATCTTCGACAACAGTGCAGACGTTTTCATTCTTGCCGCAGCCATCACCATCGCGGCCGGCCTTTTGGGCGCCTCGAGTGCGGTTTGGCACGCGGCTGCGCTGCCGCCAGCTGTTGCCATGCGGCCGCCGGCACCGACCGCATACCGGACCTTGATGATCGGCAAGTTCAATCCGTTCGCCGTGTTTGATCAGATGACGCGAATGACCATCCGGCATATGATCCGCCGGCCGGTCCGGGCAGCAGGCACGCTTTTGGGGATCGCGTTATCGTTGTCGGTGTTGATTTCGTCCCTGTTCGTTTTCGACGCCATCGAGTTCATGATTGACATGTTGTATTTCCGTGCCGACCGGCAGCATGCAACGCTGTTTTTTTCCGACGACAAGCATATGCGGACCATCCATGAGACCGCTCGTCTGCCCGGTGTCATCAGGACCGAACCTGCTCGCGCGGTTTCGGCACGCATTCGCCATGGCCACCTGTCCCGGCGGGTATCGGTGGTCGGCAAACCGGCTGGTGCGCAGTTGAGCCGGGTGCTTGATCTTGAGATGCAACCTGTCGCCATGCCGCGCAGCGGGATCGTCCTGTCCGACAAACTGGCCAGGCTGCTTGATGTGACCACCGGAAACTACGTGACGGTGGAATTGCTGGAGGGGCGTCGGCGGGTATTCGATGTCGTTGTTGCCGGCAAGATACGCAGCTATATCGGGTTGCTGGCCGCCATGGACATGGACAGCCTAAATGAGCTGGCCGGTGAAGGTCAGGTCATTTCCGCTGTCCACATGGCGGTCGACACCTCCAGGACAGAGGCGCTGTACGGCAAGGTCAAGGAACTGCCGGCTGTCGCGTCGATTACCTTGCAGCGGGTCTCGTTGGCCCGGTTCCGCGACACCCTGGCGAAAAACATCACCACGATGATGCTGGTCTACACCTCGCTTGGCGTGATCATTGCTTTCGGCGTGGCCTACAACAGTGCCCGCATCCAACTGTCGGAACGGGCCCGCGAATTGGCCAGCCTGAGAGTGCTCGGTTTCACCCGGGCTGAAGTGTCCCGTATCCTGCTCAACGAGCTGGCAATCCTGACGGTACTGGCCCTGCCGATCGGCTGGGTCGGTGGTTACAGTCTTGCCTGGCTGGTTGCCAAGGGCCTGGACACCGAAGTCCACCGCATCCCGTTCGTTATCGATCGCGATACCTTTGCCTGGGCCAGCGTGGTGCTGATTGTTGCGGTCGCATTATCGGCCTTAATCGTACGGTTGCGGATCAATAAACTGGACCTGATTGCGGTCCTCAAGACGAGGGATTAGCCCAATGTCTGCCTCCTGGATCAAAAAGAGCATTACCGGAATGGCCGTGGCTGTGGTCGTCGTCGGCGCTTTTTATGCACTGCGGCCGTTGCCTGTACCGGTCGACACGGCCGTAATCGACCGCGGTGCCCTGAGCGTCACGATTGATGAAGAGGGCAAGACCCGCATCAGGGAAGTTTTCATGGTTTCGGCGCCGGTGGCCGGCAAGATGCTTCGCGCGCCCCTGGAGGTTGGTGACAAGGTCATTGCCGGCAAGACGATTGTGTCGGTCATCGAACCGACATCCCCGACGTTTCTCGATGTGCGCTCGCGACGCGAGTTGCAGGCGGTGGTCGCTGCAGCTTCTGCCGCTGTCTCTCTGGCGTCGTCCGAGGTCGAAAAGGCCAATTCGGAGCTCAAATTTGCCGAAAAGGATTTAAAGCGGGCCAATGCGCTGTCCAAGACCAGTGTCATATCGGAGAAAGCCCAGGAGCAGGCAGAGCTCGATGTTGACAGCAAGAAAGCACTATTGGCCATAGCGGAAGCGACGCTGGAATTGCGTCGCCACGAACTCAACAGTGCCCGGGCGAGGCTGATTGAACCGCAAAGCCCCGATATGGTCTCCGATATCGGTGGCTGTTGTATCGAGGTCAGGGCGCCGGTCAGCGGTCAGGTGCTCAAGATTATCGCCGAAAGCGAACAAGTGGTCGCCTCCGGTGCGCTGCTGGCCGAGATCGGCAACCCAAATGATCTGGAGATCATCGTGGAACTGTTGTCCAGCGCTGCTGTGAAGATTGCGCCCGGGGCTCCAGCCACTATCGAGAATTGGGGCGGTTCGAAAAACCTTTCGGCAAAGGTGACGAAGATCGAGCCGACCGGTTTTACCAAGGTTTCAGCGCTTGGCGTTGAAGAGCAGCGTGTCAATGTGCTGCTGGAGCTGACCGATCCGCCCCAGGATTGGGCAGCGCTTGGCCATGAGTTCCGGGTCTTTGTGAAGATCGCGCAATGGCAAAGCAACGATGTTCTGCGCGCAGCGCTCAGCGCCTTGTTCCGGGACGGCAATGACTGGGCCGTCTACAAGCTGGTCGAAGGCCGGGCACAGCTGACCGGGATCAGCATAGACCACCGCAATGCACATGTGGCCGAGGTCGTTGGCGGTCTGAATGAGGGCGATGAGGTGATCCTGTATCCGAGCGACCGTGTCGATGACGATGTACGGGTGATCAG
>JABDJG010000371.1 GCA_013002595.1 Hyphomicrobiales bacterium
TTATTGCATCTACACCGTCACGCCGCCCTCCAAGCTCAACAAGCAGGACGTCGACCAGGTCGATGAGGGTGCGGTCGTCTCCATGCTGACCAACGAAGTGCAACAGCTCGGCGGTTTTGCCGGTTCGGCGTTTTCCGGACCCCTGTTGCAGATCGGTACGGTCATCTTCGTTCTTGGCTACATGTTCTGGGTCGAGCCCCTGGTCGCAACGATTGCGCTGGTGCTCTATTCACCGCAGTTCATCATCGTGCCGCTCGCCCAGGTTCGTCTCAACGCCATCACCCGTCAGACCGCGCTCACGGTACGCGATCTCGGCGGTTTCATTGTCGACAACGCGGAAGACTCGCTGCTTGGCCGCGAGGCGCCGCAGCCCTTCATGGATCTGATTGGCCAGATCCTCGGGTTGCGCAAGAATTTCGTTCTGACCAAGAACGTCATGAAGTCCTTGAACAACATCCTGATTGCGCTCGGTCCTTTCGGTGTCATCGTCTACGGCGGCTATCTGGTCATCATCGGCGAGACCCAGATCGGTGTCATCCTGGCCTTCGTCTCAGGTCTCGAACGCCTCGGCGGCCCGATCCGCACCCTGATCGGCCTGTACAGCGAAGTCGCCTTTGCCCACATGCGCTACGACATGCTGCTCGATGCCACCACAACCCGGGAGACCTTGCGCCAGCCGGGTCAGAGCGCGATCGTCTTTGATTGAATCGAACAAGGAAGTGCCATTGCCCTCTAGTCGCCGTACTCGACCTCGTCACTTGCCAGCAGCGCAGCGATGGCGTCGGGCACCTTCAGGCCATCGGCCACCTCGGCATCGAGCTGGTTTTCAATCTCGGTGACATGCTGAAGCTTCGCTATGATGTCGTCGATCCGTTCGAACGGCACGATGACGACACCATCACGGTCGGCGATCACCATGTCGCCGGTCTCGACTTCCTGCCCGCCGATCTGCACCGGAAAGCCGACCGAGCCGGGTCCTTTGGAAAACGGCGATGCCGGCGTCAGGCCGCTGCACCAGACCGGCAGACCAGCCGCCACGACGCCGGCATAGTCTCTGACCGGCCCATCGGTCACAAAGCCGGCGGCACCGCAGTTCTTCATCATGCCAATTACCCGGTCGCCGGCCGCGGCACAGCCTTGATGCGCCGCAAACGCGGCAACCACCATGTCACCGGGCTGAATGAACTTGAGGCTTGCAAGTGTGGCCAGAATGTCGGCCGGGCCGCAATCGGCGGTCAATGCCGGACCGGCCGCAATGCAACGGATGTCCTGGCCGTTGCCGACCGGCTGGATTGCCCTCGACAGCGCCCCGCCACCCATCAGCGCATCAACGACAAATCCGGTCGGCACGCCCTGAAAAGCCGCAATCTGAGCTTCGCTCGGGCGCCGCATCTTGTTCTTTATGGTCAGGATCGGCGGTTCTTCAATCAATTTTCGATCCTTCATTCTAGAAATGTGGAAAGATCAAACTGACCTAAAACCCGCAAACACACAATAGAACAGCCACAAACCGTAGGGCGCTAGAACGCTCTCGAGGTGAAAGTCCGCTCAAATGATTCAATGTAAGAAAGAAATGTTCTAGAGCGCGATCGTTTTAGATTGGAACAATCTAAAACGTGAATCGCCCTCTAAGTTATTGAAGTCGATCAGGTTTATGATTTTTGGTTGATTCAACCAAAAATCATCCTGATCTAGTCATCTTCGGCCTCGTCCTGTTGCGAGGCTTGAAATTCCAGGCACTCAAGCAGGACCATTTCGAATAAATGGGCCAGGAATTTCATATTGTTGCTCTTGCAGTAGGCCAGGTAGTGCACAAGCGTGGTGATCATCTCGTCGACGGCCTGGCCCGGCTGGAGGGGCGCCAGGCTGGAGCGTTGGGGAATTATTTCCTTCAGAGCCGTCTCCGCGGTTGTCTCCTCTGGTGGTTCGTTCATCCAATATGTGCTCGCATAAAAGAGCCGTGCGGCATGAGACCCGCTAGACCACGGCTGCGCCGAAACCAAATTGATCTTTTTGAGTGCGCCTTCAGCATCCTTGCGCGCAGTTTGCCTGCATGTAGATGCAGCAAGCGTTCAACCCGCCCGGTTGCAGTCGCGCTCGGCAACACACAGAGGTATAGGTTTCACCTTGCCGCTATGGCATGTCCCAATGACGACAGAATGATGCTGCCGTTTCGTCAGTTGTTTAATCACTTGTAATTGCCCGTAACGACGATGAATTACGTAGCGTAACTCAACTCAAGATCGCAAATTGGACCTGATCTGCCGACGCAACTGCCCGGGCGTCTTGCCGTGCCATCGCTTGACGGCGCGCGTGTAGGCGCTTTGAGTTGAGTATCCCAGCTTGACGCTGATGTCCGACAGGGGCAGGTCTGTGTCTGTCAACAGGCGCTTGGACAATTCGTTTCGCGTCTCGTCAAAGACATCCCAGTAACCGGACCCGATCTCGGTCAGTCGCCGCTGCAAGGTCCGCTCACCCATCCCGAGCCGGCGGGCGACATCTGCAATGGCGCGGTTGTCGGTTGCCATGTGCTCGATGCAGTCTTCTTTCAGGATCGTGATGATGTCTTTTTTCCGGGGCCGGCTGGCGGCAAGGGTCTCGCATTGCTGAACCATATAGTCGAAGATCACATTGTCGGCGGATGGGTTGTCCCCGTCCAGCAGGCTGGCGGGAACAACGATCATGTTGATGTCTGCGCCGAACGTCACATTCCTGGAAAGAGTCTTTACATGCAATGACTTATCTCTTGGCGGCCGGCGCACGAGCTGGGCATCGAGCGGTTCGACAGGGCGCCCAGCAAAGCGTTGGAAACGGGACAGAACAAGGGCCGCTTCACAATCGGCATACTGCTCGCATTGCGATATCAGTGGAGAATATGACCACTCAACGGTGATCTGCTCTGTTTCGATGATGGCGTTGAACACGTCCACTTCAGTAAACACGTGAATATACTTTACATAAAAGCTGAGCATCTCTTTGAAGTTGGGCGCATGGGCAAGACCCAGGCTGAACGGACCGGCCTCGCCGCCAGCGATAAATTGCCCGTACTTGAGGCCCAACGCTTCATCCCCCGAGACCACCGCCAGCGTCTCCAAAAGCCTGCAAAATCCGTCCAGGCTGATGAGTGCCCCGAAGTCCTGAAAACAACCGGGGTCGATTTGCAAGGGACCGGCAATGGCGCCCAGATCGATGCCAAGCGTCTCACTAAAGGCGGGCAAATCGCGGCCGATCGAAGCCATGACGCGGTATTGATCAGCCAGCGTGACGATATCGGTTAGCCGCGTCATTGACGTTCAATGTTCATTCTTTGACAGCACTGGTATACGAATTAAAGCATTCCAGAGGGCCATCTGCCACTGATTTTATTACAACTCGTTGCAACTTAAGGTATATGAGCCGGTAATGACGGAATGAATCGCCGTTCTTGAACGTCGCCTGACGTTGCGCCAGGGCATCCCGTGATTTTGCCGAAATATCGATGTGACGACTTCGGCTAGCTGCTGCCGGTATTAGTCGCGCGCACAACCGCTGGTGGACCCGCCGGTTCCGGCCAGCGGTTTGCCGTTGACCAGCACCGATGAATTGCCGCCGGCAACCAGCCCACCGCAATTTGTTGCATCGCCGGCGGTTGCCGCCGGTTTGCCATTGATGAAAACGTTGCCGGATCCGCTGGTGACGACATTGCCGCCGGACGTCGTATCGCCGGCCCGCGCCGCCGGTGTGCCGCCGGCCGACACATCGCCGCTGCCGCCGGTGATCACCTCCGGGGTATTCGCGCCCTGTCCGGCCTGTGATGGGGTCCAGGCAAGGATCATCAGACCGGCGATATAGGCAGCAATGCGTAGGGTCATATCGATTGGTGAACTCCAGTCGTGCGCCTGGCCGATTATACAGGCGCGCCCGGTGGACGCAAAGCGCCCGCATCCACGGTCCGGCTGGTGACCGATTGCACATCGCGGGTCATTTTGTTTGATTATATCCCCATAATTGACGTTGCAGAAAGTTCGCCACGCGCAAAGCGCCAACGGCTGGCAACGATCCTCAACCGGTCCCAGGGACTGGCAACATCTCCCTAGATCAGTTCTGGATTTGATGGAACATCAAAACCAGAAAAAACTGATCGTCGTCAATATGATGGGGGACGATTCACGTGTCAGATTGAGTCAATCTGACACGATCGTGCTCCAGGGCCATAACCAGCAACGTTTCCTGATCGAAGCGTTGAACCGCTCTTGAAAGGAGTAAGACTATGAAACTACCTGTCGTCGCAACCCTTGCTGCCGTGCTCGTTGCAGGCATCGCGGGTTCAAACCACGCCACCGACGCCTCGGCGGCCATTCCAAAGCTCAAGTTGAAAGGCCTGTGCGCCACGGTAAATGGCGGCACCATTTCCAAGCCCGGTTTTTCCAGCTTCAGCGGCTGGAAGAGCGGCATCTGTGTGCGTCATGTGATCAGCTCGACCCGCGCCGTACGGGCCGAAGGCGCCGCCAACTTCAATGCGTTCAATGGCCTCTCGGCAACACCGACCAACATCGCCCGGTGCGTAAACTCCTTCGTTGTCCTGCATTTCTACAGGCACCAGGGCGGCTGGAAGAGGGTCGCCAGCAAGAAGGTCAATGCAGTGCCCAAGGTCGGCAGCGGCGAGATCATCAAGTGCAGCGCCAAAGCTGGCATTGGTTATGCCCAGGCCTCAACTGGCATGTATCAGACTGTCGTGATGGCGGTCGATGGTGACAACAACTCCCAGAACGTCACCCGCGCCAGCCTGATGCGCACCCAATCCAACCTGTTGTAGGTTGGCTCTAAATGTCAGATTGCCGCTTTACACGACGTCCCGGCTGCAAATTGCCGGGCCCGGCAACGGCACGGCAAATGGAGGCGGCCTAGGTTCGCCTCCATTTCCACCAGCATCACGCCCACCGAAAGTCATGACTATCCGGCAAAATCGAAACGATCGGGCAGCCAGGGACCGTTCCCGAACCGTTGCAGATGAATGATGCCGCTTGCCTGTTCGTCTTCCGTGGAGTCGCAAGTAAACACCAGCACCCGTTTGTCGGCACTCGGTTTCAGCTCCTCGATCAACAGCGGTTTCTTGCTGCACTTGTCGACCATCGACACCGCTGAGGCAATCGCTGCAACGACGGATGCAGACTGCAGGTATTGGCTCCAGTCGATTTCAGCTGCATCGGCACGTCCAAAGCCGGTCGTCCAGCAGATAACGCAAACCAGTGCAACGGCGGATAACTTGGAAAGTTTCATGACAACGTTCTCCCGACGATTGGGCCTGCCAGGCCATGGCGGATGTTATAACATCTCGATGGTCATCCAGGTTACGATCGCAAGTCAACATGGCTCGGCTGGCCGCAACCTTTATCAGCATCAACTCACTGGCCCGGAACCGGACCATCAGGAGATCTCGGTCATGACCCAACGCCACGAATTCCACTTCCACGAGGATGAAGTCGGGCAAACACAGGTGCTGCCCATCGAGTGGTGGTCCTATTGTGAAGGCGAGTTTGAGGCGCTCAAGGCCCATGATGTTATTCATCGCGTCCCGGACGGCGCCGGCTGGAGCGAGATGTACGAGTTCCGCCCGGCTGATCCGGGCCTGCCCAGGCTGGACATGACCGAGCAGCGCTTCGTTGCGCTGCTGCAGCCACAGTGCCGGCAGTTCGACGTGGTGGAAAGCAACCTGGCCGAAGTCGATGCACGGCTCGGCATCCGCGCCATCGGTTTTGGCCCGTCAGGCAGTGCCGGCGTCATTGCCGAAGTGGATGGCGACAGGCTCGCCATGATCTGGGGCCGGCTGTTCGCCAGCCAGGACGATGAGCGCGCCGTCCTTGTCAATCTCCTGACGGCGCTGAGCACCGACCAGCATCTCATGTTGGTTGATTGGCCAGGCAACGAAATGGCCGATCTGCGCAATCATGCACAACTCGATGCTTATTTGCGCGGCGAATCAGGAAGATTGATATAATGTATACCGTATTCAAATGATTTCGGCTTGGGCTTCTTGACGATCTAGCCCCGATCGCGAGCAGACCGCCCGGTTGACCAGTGCGGGCTCCCTCTCACCCTCACGGGGAGAATGGGAACGGTGCCGTGTTCAACCGGACGGCAGCGGCTTGATGCGGCGAGCTAAGTAAGTATACCGTATACAATTCAATCTTGCCTCTTGCTCGCCGTATCCTTGTCGGCCTCATCGAGCAGCCAGTCGCAGAATGCCTTCACCTTGGCCCGGCGCAGATGTTCGTGCGGGCACACCAGCCAGTAGGAAAAATCGGCCTTCAGCACCAGATCGAACGGCCTGACCAGACGGCCGGCCTTGAGGTCCTCGGCGATCGCATGGTGCGAGACCAGGGCAACGCCATTGCCGGCAATGGCCGCTTCAATGACCATGTTTTCAACGGTGAAGCGCGGTCCGTGATCGACATCGATGCCCTCGATGCCGGCCGCTTTGGTCCACATGCGCCAATCCGGCAACGGCATGTTGAAATCGCCCCAGTCGACATGCAAGAGGCGGTGGTTCTTCAGATCCTCGGGCACCCGCAAGGGGTTCTCACCGGTCAGCAGTCTGGGGCTGCACACCAGGCTGACCTCTTCGCCGAAAACCCGTGCCACATGCAGCCCCGGATAATCCCCGGTGCCCAGGCGGATACCGATATCGATGCCGTCGCGTTCGAAGTCGCGTGAATCGAGTGAGGCATCCAGCCGTAATTCGATATCGGGGTACCTGTCGGAAAAGTCCGGCAACCGCTGCAGCAGCCATTTGACCGCAAAGGTCGGCGCGCTGCTGACCGTCAAAAGGCCGGACTGTTCTTCCCGGGCGAGGCGGTCCACGGCCTCGGCCAGCTTGTCGAAGCCTTCGGAGACCAGCGGTAGGACGGTCCTGGCCTCTTCGGTCAGGCTGACCGCCCGCGTCTTGCGGTGGAACAGCGCAATGCCGAGGTAGTCTTCCAGTTGCCTGATTTGCTGGCTGACCGCCGCCGGGGTCACGAAAAGCTCATCGGCTGCCTTAGAAAAACTCAACCAGCGAGCGGCAGCTTCGAACGCGCGTAATGAGTTTAATGGAGGAAGTCGGCGCATTTCAGCCCATTAGAAATGTATGAGTAAGAATATCTAACTTATCACATCAGAAAGCATCATTTGTCAAAAATGTCCAGCCATGGCCATATGGGTCATCAGTTGAACGTTGAAACCCAACCAGGAGACAGTCCAATGACCGACCAGTTCCACAACGCACCCGTTACCCTTTCGATGATCATTTCAGAGACCGTTTACCAGGCCGTCATGGGCATCGAGCGGCTCGTTCGCCTGGTTGCGCGGTAGCCTGGCCCTGAGGTGCGTACAGCAACACTCCCTCCCCCCAAAGGGGGAGGGAATTCCTACTGCTACGAATTCACAACCTCAATTGTCCACAGGCCCTAGGGCCAGGACTCTGGCCGCAACCCGCGCAGTGATCCCAAATCAGAATTAAGTATAATGCCAGAATAGCAAAGAAGTTCGCGAGAGTGACCTAGAGACTGGTGATAATTAAGGCGACTTTAATCCATTCAAAGGCATGGTCTGAGCCGTATTTAAGTTTACCTGTCCTGAGGAGAGAGACAATGGGTAATATCGGTTCAACTTTGCTTCTGTTCGGTGTCGGTTCCATTGCACTGAACTTTTTCAATTACGAGTTCGTTCTTTTGTCGTGGATCGACAATTGGGGACCAGGCATTGGCTGGGCGATCCGCATTGCAATGATCGTGATCGGCGCTGCCATGTTCTTTCTGGACGGCGGCGAGGTTGGTGAGGAAGAACAAGCCTAAGCTCAATCCAGCGTGCTGCGGCCTTGCATCACAGGCAAGGCCGCAGTGACACGTTACGATCGGTGGTCCCCGCTTATCGCATGGTAACAGCAACGGGCGCCGGTCGCGTTGCCGCGATGGCGAATTTCATCAAAGAAAATGTTAACGAATTTATGCGTCTAATGGCGGAATACGTCACGTCAACAACTTGGTTGTCGCATGGCCCGTTCACTTCCGATATCTAAAAGCCGCAAATCGCAGCGTGTTGCGAGCGATGAGGATGCGGTTATTG
>JABDJG010000257.1 GCA_013002595.1 Hyphomicrobiales bacterium
GCAGATGAGCGCTGCCGACCGCCAGCAGATGATTGCCGGCATGGTCGACCGTCTTGCCGCACGGCTTAACGGCAATGGTGACGATCTTGATGGCTGGTTGCGCCTGATCAATGCAAGAATGGTTCTGGGCCAGAAGGATAAGGCATCTGAGGCTTTAAACTCCGCGCGCGAGCAGTTCAAGGCCAACAAGGACGCGCTGGCACAGCTTGATGTCGTCAGCCGCCGCCACAATCTGAAGGCAACGCAATGAAAGCCGATCACCAATGGCAATGACCCGAAAACAACAGCGCAGCGCGTTCATCGTCACCGGTCTGGTGATCCTGGGCCTTGCCGCAGCGCTGGTGCTCACAGCGCTCAGGGACACCATCGTGTTCTTTTATACACCCAGCGAAGTCGTCGAAAAGAAAGTCGAGCCAGGCGTACGCTTCCGCCTCGGTGGTCTGGTGAAGGATGACAGCATCGAAAAGCTCGCCGACGCCAAGGTCCGCTTCACCGTCACCGATACGGACAAAACGCTGGTTGTGGATTATGATGGCACCTTGCCCGACCTGTTTCGCGAAGGCCAGGGTGTTGTCACCGAGGGCAAACTATTGCCGTCAGGCGTGTTCGAAGCTGATACGGTGCTGGCAAAGCACGATGAAAACTATATGCCTAAGGAAGTCGCCGATGCCCTGAAGGCAAAGGGCGTCTGGAAAGAAGGGGACAAGAAAGCCCAGTGATTATCGAGACCGGACATTTCGCCCTGTTGTTGGCGCTGGCTGTTGCTGCCTACCAGATGGTCGTACCGCTTTATGCTGCAACCCGCGGTGATGAGCGTCTCATGCGCGTTGCCGCATCGTCCGCTGTGATGCAGTTTTTGCTGCTGTGCCTGTCGTTTGCGGTTTTGACCTGGGCCTATGTCACCTCAGACTTCTCGGTGCTCAATGTCTGGGCCAACTCGCACTCAGCCAAGCCGATGATCTATAAAATCTCCGGTGTCTGGGGCAATCACGAGGGCTCGATGCTGCTCTGGGTGTTGATTCTTGCCTTGTTCAGCGCTGCCGTTGCGGCCTTCGGCACCAATCTGCCGCCAGGCCTCAAGGCCAGGGTGCTGTCGGTCCAGGGCTCGATATCGTTTGCCTTCCTCTCGTTTATCGTTCTGGTCTCCAATCCGTTCCAGCGGCTCGATCAGGTGCCGGCGCAGGGCAAGGGTCTCAACCCGATTTTGCAGGATCCCGCGCTCGCCATCCATCCGCCGCTCCTTTATGGCGGCTACGTCGGGTTGTCCGTTGCATTCTCGTTTGCCATCGCTGCCCTTATCGAAGGCCGCGTCGATGCCGCCTGGGCACGTTGGGTCCGACCGTGGACACTGGCTGCCTGGATGTTCCTTACCGCGGGGATCTCCATGGGCTCCTGGTGGGCCTACTATGAGCTTGGCTGGGGTGGCTGGTGGTTCTGGGATCCGGTCGAAAACGCCTCGTTCATGCCGTGGCTGATCGCTACCGCACTGCTCCATTCGGCCATCGTCGTTGAGAAACGCAATTCATTGAAGGTCTGGACCATCCTGCTCGCCATTCTGGCTTTCTCGCTGTCGCTGATTGGCACATTCATCGTGCGCTCGGGCCTGTTGACCTCGGTGCACGCCTTTGCCGTCGATCCCGAGCGTGGCGTTTTCATCCTTCTGATACTTTGCTTTTTCATCGGAGGTGCACTGGCGCTGTACGCCTGGCGCGCGCCGCAACTTAAGGCCGGCGGCCTGTTCTCGCCGATAAGTCGCGAGGGCGCGCTGGTGGTCAACAACTTGTTGCTGACCGCCGGTGCTGCTGCGGTCTTCATTGGCACGCTCTATCCTTTGGTGCTGGAAGCCATTACCGGCAACAAGATTTCTGTCGGCCCGCCATATTTCAACTTCACCTTTGGCATCTTGATCCTGCCGCTTCTGGTGCTTGTGCCTTTAGGACCCATGCTGTCATGGAAACGCGCCGATGTCTGGGCCGCAACCCAGCGCCTGTGGTTAGCTGGCGCGATTGCGCTGGTGGCAACGCTGATTCCTGTCATCGCGCAGGTGCGCGGACCTTGGTTGGCCCCCCTGGGCATCGGCCTTGGCATGTGGCTGATCGCCGGCAGCCTGGTTGAGTTGGCCGGACGCATCAAACTGTTCCAGGCGCCCGTCACCACCAGTCTTGCCCGTCTCAAGGGCCTGCCCGGGCAGGCGATTGGCATGATGCTGGCTCACCTGGGCGTTGGCGTCATGGTACTCGGTGTCGTTGCCGTAACGGCCTGGCGCGTGGAGGTCGGTGTTGCCATGAAACCTGGCGATGTCGTGGAAGTGGCCGGCACCAGGATCACCTATGTCGGCGAAAGCCCGCACACCGGCCCCAACTATTCGGCTACGGTCGGCCGCTTCAAGGTTGAGAGCGGCAATCGCCCAGTGGCCGAACTGACCTCGGAAAAGCGCATTTTCCTGCCGAGCCGCCAGCCGACAACTGAAGTCGGCATCTATTCGTTCTGGACCGGAGACCTCTATATCTCCATGGGCGATGAGGCACTCGGCGGCGGGCGCAATGTAAGGGCCTACTTCAACCCGCTGGTGACTCTCATCTGGTTTGGCACCGTGATCATGTTTATTGGCGGCGGTATATCGCTGATGGACCGGCGCTATCGTATCGGTGCACCCAAGCGGGCCGCCACCGTGGCTGTCCCGGCGGAATAGCGACATGTTGAAACGCATCCTGCTTGCTTTTTTTATCGCATGGATCAGCGTGGTGCCGCTCCATGCCGTACAGCCCGATGAGGTGCTCGATGACCCTGCCCTTGAGGCCCGTGCGCGCGGCCTGTCTGTCCATTTCCGTTGTCTTGTCTGTCAGAACCAGTCGATCGATGACAGCGATGCCCCGCTTGCCCGCGACCTTAGAGTGCTGATCCGCGAGCGGCTGACTGCCGGCGACAGCGACGATCAGGTGATCGATTATCTGGTGTCGCGTTATGGCGAATTCGTGCTTTTGAAGCCCCGGTTTGCACCCCACACGCTGGTGCTTTGGCTTGGGCCATTCGTTATCCTGCTGGCCGGTATGGCCTTCGTCATCCGTCACCGGCGGCGTGACCTCAACGTCCCCAACGAGCAACCTCTTACAGGCGAAGAGGCGCAAGAGCTGGAACGCATCTTGAAACCTTAGAGCACGATCGGGTCAGATTGAATCAATCTGACCCGTGAATCGTCCTCTAGAAGATTGAAGTCGATCAGTTTTTCACATTTTGATGATCCCATCAAAATGTGAACTGATCTAGTGGAAAAGGATCCCTCCCATGGCCAACCAGTCGATCAAAGTGACATTTACCGGCAGCCAGGGCTCAGATCTTGCCGCCAAGCTTGAATTGCCCGACGGGGAGCCGACAGCCTACGCGCTGTTTGCCCATTGTTTCACCTGTTCAAAAGACATATTTGCTGCCGCCCGCATCGCCGGCCAGTTGGCCAAACGCGGCATAGCCGTACTGCGCTTCGATTTCACCGGGCTCGGCGCCAGCGAGGGCGAGTTTGCCAATACAAACTTTTCATCGAACGTTGCCGACCTCCTGCATGCTGCCAAATTCCTCGAAGATAGCTATCAGGCTCCGCAGGTGCTGATCGGCCATAGCCTGGGTGGTGCCGCCGTCCTGGCCGCAGCGGGCGATCTGCCAGAAGTGCGTGCGGTTGCCACCATCGGCGCGCCGGCAGATGCCGAACATGTCATCCACAACTTCGGCGCCAAGATCGATGAAATCGACAAGACCGGCGAGGCTGAAGTCACCCTCGGCGGGCGCAGCTTCAACATCAAAAAGCAGTTCCTTGACGATGTTCGCGGCCAGTCGCTGAAGGACAGCATCGCGGCAATGAAAAAAGCGCTGATCGTCTTTCATGCCCCGCTTGATGCCACCGTCGGCATCGAGAACGCCGGGGTGATATTCGGCGCTGCCAGGCATCCCAAGAGCTTCATCTCGCTGGACAGTGCCGATCACCTGTTGAGCCGCCGCGAAGATGCGATCTATGTGGCCGATGTGTTAACCAGCTGGGCGGCGCGGTTCCTCGATTCGGTGCCAGCCGACGACCCAGAACCCATGCCTGAAGGTTTTGCCCGGATCGAAGAAACCGGCAACGGCAAGTTCCAGCAGCAGGTCAGGGTCGGCAAGCACAAGCTGACCGCCGATGAGCCAAGATCGTTCGGCGGTCTGGATACAGGGCCGTCCCCATATGACTTCCTCGGCATTGCCCTTGGGACCTGCACAGCCATGACCTTGCGCATGTATGTCGATCGCAAAGGCATTGAGCTTGGCCGCATCAGTGTGAATGTCTCGCATGCCAAGGTCCACGCACAGGATTGCGTGGACTGCGGCGAGGGCAGGGACGGCCGTATCGACCGTTTTGAACGTAAGATTACCGTTGCAGAGACCGAACTGAATGACGAGTTGCGGGAAAAGCTGGTTGAAATTGCCGGCAAGTGCCCGGTCCACCGCACGTTGGAGGCCTCGTCAGCAGTGGTGACCAAAGTGGAGTAACTCTGCCAACCTTACCAAACTTTCATCTCCCGGAAACATGGCCGTAAGCTGGCGAACGTTATCTGTTGGGGCATTCAAACTGTCTCATTCCACTTCTGGAGAATGCACCCTCATGACGAATACTACTCCGAACCAAGCCGAAACAAACGTTTCCAAACCGGCGCGGATCGCTACCAAACGAGTTCTGGCCCTGACCGTTGCCGGTCTTTTGGCGGCAACATCGCTCACTGCGATGACCGGCTTTACCCAGCCTGGCCCGGCCCAGGCACAAGCGGTGCTGAATAAAGCGCCCGCCGAAGGCTTTGCCGACCTTGTCGAGCAGGTCATGCCGGCCGTGTTCAGCGTCGAGGTTGAGTTTACCCCTGTTGCCTTTGAAGGCCACGACATGCCGCGCGGCGAGCATTTCCCTGAAGGCAGCCCGTTCCGGCATTTCTTTGACCAGTTTCAGGGTAAGCGTTTCGGCCAGCAAATGCCGCAGCGCCAGCCGCGCCGCCAGGGTCAGGGCTCAGGATTTGTGATCACCGCGGATGGCTACGCGGTCACCAATAACCACGTTATCGATGGCGCCAAGGAGGTCAAGGTTAAGTTCTCTGACGGCAAATTCTATACAGCCAAGGTGATCGGCACCGACCGCAAGACCGATCTGGCCCTGCTCAAAATTGAGACCGACAAGAAGTTCACTCCAGTGAAATTCGCCACAAAGGCACCGCGTGTCGGGGACTGGGTGATCGCCGTCGGCAACCCGTTCGGCCTTGGCGGTTCTGTGACCACCGGTATCGTCTCGGCCCAGGGCCGTAATATCGGATCCGGTCCCTACGATGATTTCCTGCAGATCGACGCGCCGATCAACAGGGGCAACTCAGGCGGTCCGGCTTTTAACCTGAACGGTGAAGTCATCGGTGTGAACACGGCGATCTACTCGCCGTCCGGTGGCAGCGTCGGCATCGGTTTTGCCATCCCGGCCGCCATCACCCAGGATGTAATCGATGACCTCAAGGACGATGGCTCCGTCACTCGTGGCTGGCTCGGTGTCCAGATCCAGCCGGTTACCGGTGACATTGCCGAAAGCCTCGGCCTTGGCAAGGCAACTGGCGCAATTGTCACCGATGTCACAAGGGGCAGCCCGGCTGCCAACGGCGGTCTGCAAACCGGTGACACCATTCTCAATGTCAATAGTGCAGAAGTTAAAGGTGCGCGAGACCTGGCAAGGAAGGTTGCTACGATCAAACCGGGCAGCAAGGCCAAGATGACCATCATGCGTGCCAAAAAGCAGATGACCGTCGAGATCAAGATCGGCACCATGCCCAAGGACACCCGCCAGCTGGCCTCCAAGAGCCGCCCTGAAGCTGGGTCTGCGATGATGAGCCTGGGTCTGAAGCTCAAGCCGTCTGAAACCGGTCAAGGCGTTGAGGTCGTTGCCGTCAAACCGTCCAGTCCGGCTGCCATGAAGCGTCTGCAGCGCGGCGATGTGATCCTTGAGGTGGCCGGTATTGCTGTCGACGACCCGCAGTCGTTTGCCGCAGCTGTTGAGCAATCGGCCGCAGAAGGCAGCACCCGTGTGTTGCTGCTGGTCAAATCGGGCAACCGCCAGCGGTTTGTCGCGGTGCCGACCGAGCAGGGGTAAACCTGTGCCGGTCAGACCGATCCGAATGTAGCGATGTGCGGGGCCTTTGAGCCCCGCGCATTGTTTGTATCACAGCAGAGTGGACAAGATGTCGATTTCAGCCCATATCACAGACGAACTGCCAGCCGGAGACGATGCCGACACCATGCGGATTCTAGTCATTGAAGATGATCGCGAAGCAGCCTCCTGGCTCATCAAGGGGCTGAAGGAATGCGGCCATGTCGCCGATCTCGCCAGCGATGGTGTCGATGGCCTGGAGCTGGCCCGTGACGGCAATTACGACGTGCTGATCGTTGACCGCATGCTGCCCAAGCTCGATGGCCTCAGTGTGATACGAATGCTGCGCGAACAAAATGTCATGACACCGGTGCTGATCCTGTCTGCGTTGGCCGATGTCGATGAAAAGGTCGAAGGTCTGCGCGCCGGCGGCGATGACTATCTCGGCAAGCCTTACGCATTCTCTGAAATGCTGGCGCGCATTGAAGGCCTCAGCCGCCGCCAGGGCGCCGAGCCGCAAAAGACCAACATTACAGTTGGCGATCTCAGCGTAAATCTCCTCACCCGTACCGCCAAGCGCGGCGATACTCAAATCATCCTGCAGCCGCGCGAGTTCAAGCTGCTCGAATACCTGATGCGCAATGCCGACAATGTCGTTACCCGCACCATGCTGCTGGAGAACGTCTGGGATTATCATTTCGACCCCCAGACCAATGTCATCGACGTGCATATTTCTAGGTTGCGGGCCAAGATCGACAAGGACTTCGACACACCTTTGCTGCATACCGTGCGCGGAGCTGGATACATGATCCGTGCCGGTTAGCCTGAAGCTTCTGAAGACCTCGACCTTCCGGCTCGCCGCCGTCTACCTGGTGGTGTTCCTGCTCTCGGTCGGTGCCATTTTAGGCTATGTCTACTGGAGCACCGTCGCCCTGCTGGAACAGCAGACCGAAAACACCATCGAAGCCGAAGTCCAGGGGTTTGCAGAACAATACCGCCAGCGCGGCCTCAATGGCATCCTCGATACCGTGCGTCGCCGCAGCAGGGCAGAAGAAGACAGCGTCTATCTGCTGGCCAACCAGATAGGCCGCCGCCTCGCCGGCAATCTTGCCTCATTGCCGCAACAGGCCGCCGGCAATACCCCGGGCTGGATCGAGTTTCCTTACGAAGTTGATAGCCCGCGCGGCATCCGTCACCATCAGGCCAAGGCGTTTTACACGGTTCTGGAGGGCAATTTCCGGCTTGTCGTCGGCCGCGACGTCGAAGAGCGTCGCAAATTTGCCCGCATCATAAGGGGCACATTGTTCTGGGCAATTGCCCTGACGTTGGTCCTGGGGGTCGGCGGCGGTCTGTTGATGAGCCGCAATTTCCTGCGTCGCATCGAGCAGATCAATGCCTCCAGCCGCGTCATCATGGCCGGCAATTTTGCCGAACGCATGCCGATGTCGGGCGCCGATGACGAACTTGACCGCCTGTCGACAGCTCTCAACGAAATGCTCGACCAGATCGAGCGGCTGATGAAAGGCATGCGCGAAGTTTCAAGCAATGTTGCACATGATCTCAAGACCCCGCTCACCCGTATGCGGGCCCGACTCGAAGATGCCTTGAGGGGCAATGGCAATGACCATCGCGACGCGTTGCAGGACACCATTGCCGAGGCCGACCAACTGCTCAATACTTTCAACGCGCTTTTGTCGATTGCCCGCGCCGAGGCCGGCCAGGCCCGCGAAGGGTTCTCGCAGATGGATCTGTGCGAGATGGTGCGTGATATCGCCGAGCTCTACGAGCCGACGGTTGAGGAACAGGGCGGCGAGTTCGATATCGCCGTGTGCGATGGTGTCGATGTGTTTGCCGATCGTCAGCTCATGGCGCAGGCGATGACCAATCTGCTGGACAATGCCGTCAAATACGGCCGTGACAGTGAACAAGGCAGCATCAAGGTTGCTGTGTCCGTTGAGGCCACGGACAAGGAAATTCACATTGTCGTTGCAGATCACGGACCGGGCATTCCCGAGGCCGACCGTGAACGGGTCAAGGAGCGCTTTGTGCGACTTGATGAAAGCCGGAGCGAGCAGGGCAGCGGCCTTGGCCTCAGCCTCGTTGCCGGCGTCATGAAGCTCCACAACGGCCGCTTTGAACTGGAAGACAATGAACCCGGCCTCAAAGCGCGTCTGGTGCTTCCAAGACCGGCACAGGACAGCTAGGGCCTATCAAATGGTTCCGAATATGAAAGAAACGCTCTAATCTGGCCAAATGACGAACCTGCCAGATGCTTTTTCACACCCACCGTGCGAACCACTTGATCACCAGGCTGCAGCCCGCGGCTTTGAAGATTTGGCGGCAGGGTCACCGGCCGATGGCGAGGCCGCCAAGCTTGTCTCTGAACTTGAAACCGATCCAGCAGCCAAGGCACTTTTTGCAAGCGTATTCGGTACCTCTCCATTTCTCGCCCAGCTCATCCTGCGCAATCCCGGTTTCGCCAATGACTGCCTGACCAGGCAGCCCGATGAAATTTTTGCCGATCTGTTATCGCGGGTCACACAGTTGGCTGCCGGATCGGCGTCAGCCGATGACCTGATGACCGGGCTGCGCATCGCCCGGGCCCACAATGCACTCTTGACCGCCATGGCGGACCTGTCTGGCCGCTGGAGCATAGCTGAGGTCTGCCAGCACCTCAGCGACTTCGCCGATGCCGCCGTCAGGGCAGCGGTCGACTGGATGCTGCTCGATGCTGCCCGCCAGTCAAAGATCGAGCCGGTCGATGCTGCAAACCCTTCCCGGGATTGCGGCTATGTCGTGCTGGCCATGGGCAAACATGGCGCTGGCGAGCTCAACTACTCCAGCG
>JABDJG010000430.1 GCA_013002595.1 Hyphomicrobiales bacterium
ACGACACTATCCGGTGTGCGTTGGGCGAATGTGACGGCCAGGTAGATCGCACAGCATACAGCGACCAACGCACATAGCGCCCGGAGCAGGCCGTTCAGCCGCTGTGCCGCTTCATCATTCAGATTGGGAATGCGCAGGATCTGATTTTTCGGTGCCAACGCCGCGTGCAGGATCTTGTAGAACCCCATGTAAGTCGCCAGCCCCACAAGGCCGCAAACCAGCACGGCAATCCAGACTGTCCCGGACGTCGCCAGCGTCACCACACAAAACCAGGCCAGCGCCAGGCAGATGATTGCCGGTAGGATGCCGGATCCAACGGCCGAGGCGAAGCGTAGCAACGCGATCTGCCTTCTCGGTGGTAATGCGTCAGTCTTCTGCGCAGCCGCGGCAGCGCGTGCTCTGGGTAGTATCCAAAGAAAAAGAGCCGCGGATATCACAAGCGCAACTGCGGATAACATGACATGCCAGCCGCGAGACAAGCTGGTGATTTCCGGTAGGTCGGGCACGCGCATCGACCGCACCGGGTCGGCCAAGCCAGTCAATTCGGAAGTTGACCCAAGAACGTCCAATGAATCCCGTCGTTCTAAAATCCAATTGGAAAACTTGCGTTCGCCCAGCAGCGCCAGCCGCTCTACAAGATCATCGGCGCGCGCGTTGGCGACCCTCACGAACGTAAGTGCTGCCTCAATTCGCGCAAGGTCCCGCTGATGCAGTTGGCGCTCATCGGCGATGGCCGTTGCTTCGGGTCGTTCTTTCTCCTTTGGCGGAGCGCCGATGGCGTTGAGTGCCCGCTCGGGCCCGGACTTGGCCTCTTCCGCGCGCATTCGAACCTCAGTCAGCTCGCCGGTCATAATTTGCAATTTTTCAGATAGGAGAGTTATTTCAGAAGAGCTTCTGGTATCGGCTTTTTCCAGCTCAACTAGCTTTGCCTCGAGCGCGGTCAGTTGCTCTTGCCATGACGCGTAGCTGGCCTCGATCTCTGCAGTGTCAGTTTTGATGACATTCGGAGGAGCATCGTCGGATTTGTCCTCTTTTTTGTCGCCGCCACCTATCGATGGCAAGGTTTGAGCACCCGCAACATCGCAACAGCCAAAGAATGTGACGAGAACCAAAACGCGGACAAGTACTGTCAGCCCCATATTCTATCCCCTACCTCTAGCGCCGACACGCCGTGAAAATCGGTCATGGCCCCGCGGGCCAACGCCCCAGTTCGCAAATCGTTCCAACGAAACCGTGCACAAGCCGCTCGAACGCCTCAATCATGGACTGTTGGCCATCCAAGGGAACCAGACAGGATGTCTGGCGTTGACTGACAACCAACGATGATCTGCGCACCAACAGCAAAAGTGGAGGACGCAAGAATGGATAAATACTCTTTTGGCCTCGTGAGCGCCCTGGAAAATCGCGCTTGGGCTGACCCGGACAGCTTGGAGGATCAATACTGTCTGCCGTCGAGCCACTCCGAGCGCGTGCTGTCTGACAGTCAGCCGAGGCTTGGTCCAGGTACCGCACAGCTCTTGCGCGTCATGGAAAATTTCTGATCAGCGTTGCATCACTGAGCGCACAGAGAAAGGCACAGACGACATGGGTAAAGCTGGCCAAAACTCGATTTTCCGTATGTTCGCCACAGCAATCACAGCTGCCGGCTCCGTCCTGGCTACATCGACAATGGCTGATGCAACCTCGCAGCATGCCAATCTTGATGTGTCGTACAGTCAAGATGCATTGAATGGTAGTGGAGTTGACAGATTGCCGCCGAACTTCGGTTCTGAGGTAGGTCAGAACCGACCGGGTCTGTCAGCTGCAATTGACTTATTCGAAGCGCTGGTTGCTCGGGGCGGCTGGGCCAGAATACCTTCTGTCAAGACGTTGAAGATTGGCGATCAGCACGACGCAATTCCGTTGCTGCGGCAACGACTGCGCGCATCAGGCGATCTCGCAATTGGCGCCTCGAGCAGCAAAACTTTTGACTCTGGTCTGGAAGCTGCCGTCAAGCGGTTTCAGGGGCGTCATGGGCTGGTTAGTGACGGCGTCGTTGGCCCGGAAACGTTTCGCGAGTTAAACGTCTCGGCGACCCAGCGGCTGGCACAACTCAAACTGAACGATGCGCGCCGCCGCGACCTGCTGGCCAAGACCGGTGAAGACCACATCCGCGTTAATATCGCCGATCAGAAACTGACGCTGGTGCAGGACGGGCGCACGCGATGGAGCGCTCGTGTCGTGGTCGGCAAGCCGTCACACGCAACGCCGGAGTTTTCTGACGAGATGGAGTATATCGTCCTCA
Organism: Hyphomicrobiales bacterium; assembly: GCA_013002595.1. GTDB lineage: Bacteria > Pseudomonadota > Alphaproteobacteria > Rhizobiales > Aestuariivirgaceae > JABDJG01. The sequence continues at coordinate 2,285 of JABDJG010000430.1, forward strand.
ACCCGTATTGGAACATCCCCAAGTCGATCGCCACCAGGGAAATGTTGCCACAGCTGAGGCGAGATCCGGGTGCATTGGCACGCCAGAACATCTTCGTAAAGACCGGATGGGGAACCAAGGCCCGGCGGATCAACCCGTGGCTCGTGGACTGGTGGTCGGTCTCACCCTCGCAATTCCCTTTTCGCCTGCAACAGGCTCCTGGCCGTCGTAATGCCCTTGGACGCTTGAAGTTCATGTTCCCTAACCGGCATAACGTTTACATCCACGACACGCCGGCCAAGCGCTTGTTTTCCCGGTCGTCACGCACGTTCAGTCACGGTTGTGTCAGGGTCGAGCAGCCGCGGTCTCTCGCTGCCATGATCTTGAAACAACAGGGCTGGACGAAATCTCGCATCGACCAGGCACTGGCAACGGGACGCCGCAAGGTAGTCCGGTTGAGAGAACCGTTGCCTGTTCATATTCATTATAGAACGGCTTGGGTTGCCAAAGACGGGCTGTTACAGTTCCGCCGTGATATCTACGGCCGTGATCGCCGGATGCTGTCCCAGAACCGATACTGATCGGTTGATTACCGTGAGCCTCGGCTCTTCAGCGTTGGTTCGGTCAATCAACAAAAATCCCCGCAAGCGATAGTGCTGCGGGGATAATCTTTGCCTTCTGCACGCCGTGCTCAACCGCTTGCGTCTTGGGTGCCCTTGGACGAGCAATCAGGGGTGCCGCCCGGTGTATTGCCCGTAGCGGCTAATTTCTCTTCAGATTGCATCGTCGTGTTACCGGCCGATGTCTGATCATCATCTCCCGGAATTTGAGCTTCGCCCTTTTCCGACAGACATTTGGTGTTGCCGGGTTTGCAGCCGAACCAGTTTTCAACCGGTTTGGCTGGCCCGGTGCCGGCATACTTTTCGCCATTACCTGTTGTCGACTCAGATGCATCTTCCACCATCGTTTCAACGATCTGGGTTGGAGTATCGGCCGTTGCTTCGGTGTTACCGGACGTTGCCGGAGCAGTGACACTGCTGTGCCCTGATGCGCCCTGGCATTCGGCATTTGCGGCCGCAGGTGACACGGCAAGTAACAGACTAAAGGCCAGGGCCGAATGGTAGCGTTGTAGCTTCATGACTTTACCTCTCAGGATGATCTCTTTTGCCATATGGGGGTCAACGCCGCTGGAGCAGGTGGGTTCCATCGAGCATGGTTTTATCCTGAATTGGCTTCATTGCGCATGGTGTCCTTGAATGCTGAGATCAGCCCTGATCAAGTCCTCAACCATCTGGTCGTGCTCTGTTTGCGCCTTGGTTTTATCTTGAACGCGCAAGATGAAAGCGGGATGAACCGTGGCGAGCACGTTGTTGCCTTCAAGATCAGCGGTTAACTGTCCACGCACATCTGAAAGGCGTCCGGAATATCCGGTGAGACGACAGCGTCACGGTGATTGATTTGCTTGATAATCCCGACAGTGCCATAGATACCGACATCCTGGCCATTCCAACACTCATCAGACGGAGCCCGAGACCGTTCCTGAGGATCGTCGGCGAAATGTCCGACAGTGAACGAGTTTGGGGGTTGTTGACCAGCTGACTATTCAGCTCGAGAGTGCCGAACGCTCTCCATGATCGCGACGGTTTCCCTGAATTTCCGCACGATCTTATCCAGCACGACCTTGTCTTCGGCACTTGTCAGGGCCTCAGCGACGCGCGTCAGCTGGGCAAGATTGTGCTTTTCCAGATATACCAGCTCCGAGATGTAGGCATCCCGTTCTTCTCCCAATAACGCTTTGGCCTTGGCAGACAGTTGCCGCAACTTCGGCCCAAGCGTTCCGGGAGCTTCAATTATCAGTTTGTCTGCCTCGGGAAGCTGGGCAACGTGCAGCACCGCCACCTCGCGCACCTCGACCAGTGTATGCAAAAGGTCTTCCAGGTCGGGGAGGACTCCGGCACGCAGCACCTCTTCGTAAAAGGCTGAACCCTCTTTAAGTGAAGTGATGAGGTCTTTGGTTAGAGTTGCCTTGCCATTCATATTGAACCCTGCTGGAAGCACCGAGCGTATTCTCAACCGGCCTAGTCAACCGATGCGAGATCATTTTGAAAATCCCGCCAGCACTTTACGACGTGGAAACCATCGCAGGTGTCGCGCGCGCACAGGTCGCCGGACTTGACCAGCAGGTCTCGACGGGCGGCGGCCTTTTGATAAACTGTCCGGTAAGACATGGCGGCCTCATAGCCCGCAATTTTGCACCAGGTGTCGGCTGCTATCTTGCCGCAGCCGGTGCCAGCAGCTTGGCAAAGCGCGGGCCGCTCCCCGTATATCTTGCCGGCAAAGAACGCCCTGCTTTCAGATCCTGACATAACTTCGGTCGGGAAAAAGACCATAGCACCCAATACCATCGCGAGTTGTAGAAATCCTGTCTTTCTGAATGCACACCGCACTTTAACCGTCTCCTGTTTGAATTCCTCGCATCAGCGCAAGGCGTATGATTCCCGGCGCCACTGATTTGTTCATGTTGAAAGGCCAACGATTGACTGTTGAGAAGGTTCAAATTTTTTTTTGAACGGGTCGCCAAGGAACCAAATGCGGCCGCCGTGGTTAATCTCGGTGCATTTGTTTAAGGGCGACGGAGACAAACATGGGAATACGATCGTGGATCAATTCGGCATCGTTCGCAGCGCTGTTGATTTTCGCAGCACCCGCCATCTCGGCACAGACGAACGATGGCATCAGATTTGTTGAGTCCACCAACAATCTGCAAGCCACCATGGCTCGAACCGCAGATGATGTGTCGGGTCGGGACCCCAAGGTCGCAGCTGTTCAAATCTTGCTTGACCGGGCCGGCTTCTCTGTTGGTGTGATCGATGGATACAGCGGCGAGAATTTCACCAAGGCGCTCAAGACCTACATTCGAGAAAACTCGCTGGATCAGGCAGACGGTGCAATCGATGTTGCCTTTGAGCGGCTTCGCCAGAAATACCCCAGACAGCCTGTGAAAGAGTACACCGTCACTGAAGAGGACGTACGTGGCCCGTTCGTCGCCGAAATACCGGAGGATTACGCCGAAAGAGCAAAGATGGACAGTCTGGCCTACACGTCGGTCGATGAAATGCTGGCGGAGAAATTCCACATGGACATCGACTTCCTGCGTTACCTCAATGATGGCAAGTCGTTGGGCGCTGCCGGCACAACAATCTGGGTCGCTGACACTGGAGAGAACAAGGCCGACGTGAAAGTCAAATCGATCGTGGTCGATGTCGTTACCGGCCAATTGCTGGCTAAAGACGGCAAAGGCAATCTGGTAACGCACTATCCCGCATCAATCGGGAGTAAAGAGACGCCAAGCCCGTCTGGCACACACAAGGTGAAGGCGATCGCCATTGATCCCACTTATACCTACAATCCGTCGATAAACTTCCAGCAGGGCGACAACGATGAAAAGCTTGTGTTGCCACCTGGACCCAACGGGCCCGTCGGCTCTGTCTGGATCGACCTCAGCAAGCCGACGTACGGCATTCACGGTACTCCCGATCCCGCTCTCATCGACAAATCAGCATCGCATGGCTGTGTGCGACTGACGAACTGGGACGCCAATGAACTTGCGCGGCTGGTGAGCAAGGGGACGGTCGTGGAGTTTAAGCAATAGTGTTTCAGCCGAGAGCCAACTGCGCCGCTGGGCTGGTCTTTCTCTATCTGGTAAGCTTCCTGCAACCGGTTTACGCGCAGCCAGGCCAGGTGCCGTTGCCCCGCCCCCGGCCACCGCAGGCCGCTGTACCGGCTGACCCGCCGAGCAAATCGGCGGCCGACGATGCTCGGGAGACATCGTTGCCAGGAGCGCCTGCCTCAGGTCAGCCGGTGCCGGTTTTTGATCTGCTTGCGGCCAAGGCATGCGAGAGCGAATTGACGAAGCTACGTGCCGGCTTTCGCATCGCTGAGGACATCACCGGACCCGGTGCCTGCGGCGTGCGCCGGCCGATCGAATTGTCAAGATTATCTCCTGGGATTGCTGCCGTTACCAAGCCTGGCGTCGACTGCCAGGTCGCGCGTGCCATGGCCACTTGGGCCCAGCATGTCGTTGCGCCGTCCGCAAAGCTGCATCTTGGCAAGACGCTGAGCGGAGTTAAGGTCTCAACCACTTATCAGTGCCGGCGCCGAAACAACGCCGTCAACGGTAAGCTGTCTGAACATGCATTTGGCAACGGTGTCGATATCATGGGTTTTCGCTTCGACGATGGATCAAGCCTCGACATTGCCCTGCGCAAGGGCAGTGACAAATCCGAAAGGGCGTTCCAGGCCGCGGTGCGCGGCGGCGCTTGCGCCTATTTCACCACTGTAATCGGGCCCGGAACGAATTCTGCCCATGCCGGTCATCTGCATCTGGACATGGTCAATAGGCGCTCAGGTTACCGCTTGTGCGAATGACAATGCAGCCGAGCCGGGGCGTCAAGATGCCCGGATCGGAGGCGCGACTGCGATCTTGTCATCGTTGCAGGGGCAGTCGTCGTGGCCACATCCTGTCATCTTCGGATCTGCACAGCGCTCGTTGCAAAACACCTGGTCGCCTTCGCGGTGACCGGTTCCGGTAGGAAACTGGCATGTGCATTGCGGGTTGGCGCAGACAACTGTGATGGTCTCGGAATGTAGATCGGACATGATGCTCTCCTTCGTTGAGATTAAGGTTAGGTTGCTCCAGTGAGCCCGGCCTGGAACGGGCACGGGGACCGTTTCGCGACAGGCCAAGCGGGAACGGCTTATTGCCCCCGGTTTTCGGCGCCAACGGTCTCGCACTCGACTAGCGCTGCTGATGGCGCCACGACTGCAAGGCTTGCGGCCATGACGGTTGTCGAAAGCAGATTTTTCATCGGGCTTCTCCTCAAGATCTTGTGCGCACCCAGCAGAGGTGTACGTGATCAACGTTCGATGTGGCTTTGGGTTCCGGCGTCGGCAGCTGGACCTGCTGCTTCGTGACAGCCAGCAAGTAGCATTCGTCAATCGCCGGCAACAAAACGAACCTTGTGGCTGTCTGCGGACCCGCTTCATGCATTCCCGATTGCGCGCAGGAGAACTGGTTCTGGCAATTCTTGGACATAAAGGAGCACACTGCCATGTCGACATTTCCAATCAACGTGCGGTTTACGCTTGTGTTTGGCGCTCCCTATATTGAAGCTGCAGAGCACATCCGCGGTTTGACGTGTGGTCGTTACAAGCTTGATCGCCCTCGTTATGCTCGAGCAGGTCAAGGCCAGCACTGAAAGTCGGGTTGGCAGCAAGGCGCGTTTCGTCTGCCGCCGCAAGTTATTGAAACTGTCCTTCAACACCGCCTGGCTTGAATCGCTTTTTCTCAATCGTCGCTTTCTGAATTATACTCGTGATCAGGCGGGTATCGGTTGCCTTTGCCCAGGTCTGCTTGTGCCCGCTTGTCCTTATCCAGCTTCTCAAGCCCCTCTATGATGCCATCTGTCTCCAGCTTAACGTCCGGTACCGCGTGTCGCTGATTTCGCACGTTGGCCTGATCGTTACCCTGTAACGAGTTGTCTCCCATTTTATCCTGGGCGATATCGACCTCGCTAAGCTGACTGGAGCTGCGTTGCTTATCTTTTTCCTGATGTCCATTGCTCATCACTGTCTTCCTATCCAGTTGGTTCTGATACCAACGCGCGCACGGCTAATTGGTTCACTCTTGTCGAAGCCAGTTCAACAATTGCCAGGCTCAACTCATCAGGTTGACGCAGTCCGGCCCGGCCACGCTTGCTGCGCTGACCGGGCCGGGCTCGATATCGGCCGGGAAACAGGTACGGGGTGTGGGCAGTCCCTGCTTCCCGAGGTGCCAATCGCTAGAAAGCTAGGCGGCATCCAGACTGCTGTTTATGTACTATGACATTCTCCGCCGGCATCCTGCCGTCTCGCTCTCTGGGCCTGGTCGCTAGCGATTGTCATACGGACTGTTGCAGTAGTGGTATGCGCCGTCGTACCCCAGGAACTGGTCGGTGCGGCGGCTATAAGACCGGTATTTGTGGTCGCACCAGTCCGCGTGAGCGGCCCTGTCCGAGTAGCGGTGCTGCGTCAATGGCAGCGTCAGTGTTGCACCCAACCACCACGGCACAGCATAGTACCAGCCATTGTGCCGGTGCCGGTGACGCCCGTGCCTGTTGCGATATCTCTTGCCGTGCAGGTGACGCCGATATCGGCGCTCTGCCCGGCGCCGGGTACGATGTCGGGCCTCCTGCGCGTCCGTCGCTGGAGCAAGGTGAGGCACCGTAAGATGCAACAGTGGTGTTGCCATCACAGTAGTACTCGCTGCACTCATTGTAAGCATCGTTGCTGCAGCGACAGCGGCGCTGAAGCAAGTCGGTGTCAGTCGGTTCATAAGATCGTCCTTCCACATGTTTCGATTTCTGTTGAAGGACAACGATCTATCGAACGGTCGGTTCCAAAAAAACGTTTATAATCAATTGGTAAGACAGCAGGAAAGACTGGCGCGTCGATTGTTGCTTAATCGGTCAAAGGGCGCGGCTTACTGCTGCAGGCCGTCCAGGGCCTTGCGGACCTGCATGGCAAATTGCTCAAGTTCATCGTCGCGATTCTCTGGAGCTGTCTGCTCGAGCTCGGTCAAGAGTGATTTGAGCTTCTGGGCACGCTGGTTGGACGAGTAGCCGGTCTGTGCAAGGATTGATTGTATCTCTGAAGGATGAAACGCTCTCGCTGTCATAATTCTTGGCCTGATTGTGAGCACATCGTTATTACCCTTTGGGATTTAAAGCATGGACAGCAATAAGGTCCCCACCGCTGCGGTTGCCATCATCATGCTCAGCAGGACGGCGGTAAGGAAGGTCGTGTCGGCTTCCTGGTTTGTTTCGACTGATGCTTCTTGGGAGGTAACTTGTTGCATGTGACCACTCTTTTGTTGTCGCTTAATAGTTCAATGCGCCAACTTCAAGAAGGTTCCATGGCTGGGAACATTGCTTCGGCGCAAAGAACGACATTTTGATCTCCTTTAAGAGTTGGGTTGGATCTGAACGAAAGTCCGTTGAGGGGAAGAGCTCGCGTTCAGAGGTTGTGGAGATTTAATGGCGTCACAAGCCGACCGCTCCAACGTCGGATCAACATTAAAGTGATGGAACCACTCACTACGACCATGCTCAGATGAACGGCCGCTGGGCTTCGGGCAAACCATCCCAATGGGCAACTTCCATCAGGTGTTCGCGATCGATGATCTTCAGACGGCGTCTTGACCAGCTGACAAGCCCTTCGCGGTCGAGCCG
>JABDJG010000486.1 GCA_013002595.1 Hyphomicrobiales bacterium
TTCGGTAGACGACATCATCGGCGCCGCCATCATCACGCTGGCAACCGCCTGAGCCTGTTTACCTGAACAGATAGATCGGGCTCGACCAGGCCCGGTGGCCATCGATCTGCTGCACCCGAATATAAAGCCGCGTGTCGCCGTCAGCCTTGACTGGACACTTCAGGGCATAACGCACGGTGCCGGCTTGAAGATCGTTTGGCAGGCGCTGCAGTGTCAGCTTGCGGTCAAGGCCGCCGGCATCGACAACCATTTCCGCAACACCAAGATCGCTCACGGCGACATCTGCGGTTGCATGTTTGGTGTTGAGCGAAATGCACCCGCCGGTTCCGGCCAGCCATAGGTCTATCCCGCCGAAGTTGCCGGAGGTCACAGCCTTCCAGCTCAGCGCATGCGCCGAGCATTCCTGGATGCCGCGATCAAGATTCCAGTTGTTGAACATCTCAGCCCGCACGATCTCATTGCCCTCGACCGTCAGCTCGCCATCCCAGTTGGTGGTGCGCGAGCGGCCACGATACTCAGCGCCTGAATAGGTTATGCGAACCCGATCGCCGAGATCGTTTTCATCATAGGACCGGAACGTTGACAATAGTTCCAGCCCGTCAAACACATCGATGCGCTCGATGGCGCTTGAGCCCACCACCTCGATGGCCAATTCGACGTCATCGTCATTGATCTTGGCGATATCGCCCATGATCAGCGATGATTCATCCTGACAGGAGGCATTGCTAACTACCGATGGATCCTGAAGAAAAACCTTTGCCCCCGATTTCGGTGTGGCTCTCACGTCGAGATAGATGCGCGCGCCGGTCGTGCCGTAATGATGCCGCCGCCGCATGGTCTCAAAAATCGCCGCACGGGTCAGCTCTGGCGCGAGGTAACAGGTCAGCCCACCATAGGCGCCAAAGAAACTGGCGCCGGGGAAACTGGCGCCGACCCGGCCCTTGTGGCCATCGGAATTGCACACCACACCGACCCGATAGTCCTTGGAAAACGCATCATGCAGCAGCCATTCAAAGGTGCCCCACGATGAGTGCACCTCAACCGCCGTCTCGAGCCGCCCATCGTGGGCAAAAGTGATATCGGCATAGCGCCCGCCGCAGTGCGACCAGCACACGCAGTCTTCGTCTTGCAGGTGTTCGAACAATTCATGCGCCGTGTGCCCGTCGTTGGCCTCATCGCTCAAGTCTTCGATCTGGGCATGTGACGAGCGATAGATCGGCCGGCCTTCGGTGAGATAAAACACGTTGCGGTCACCACCGATCGCCGTGTTGGCCGACCATTCGTAGCCGGGGAAGGTGACGAACCGGCCCGGTTCATTGAGCCGCGCGGTCAGCTCATTGAGCTCGACCCAGAACTCGCCGGTCATCTGAAAATCATTACCCTGATGCGAGCACAGATCAAGGAACGCCCGGTCGCGCCCGAACAGGAAATATTCTTCGGCCGTATTGGTGCCGAGTGTTTCATTCGATTGCCCATGCAGGTCGCCCCAGAAGTGCAATAGTGAGGGCGTGTCCGTGATCCGCAACGAGTTGGTCTGGCACAACAGCGCGCCGTCTGGATCGAGAACATCGATGCTGAGATCACCGACCTTGTCGACTCTGAGGTCCTCAAGAACAAGCGAGAACGAACCGGGCGGGAATTCAGTTGTCTCAGGCAGGCCATCTACCGGTAGGGACGAATGCAACTTCAGAACGCGATCGACCTGATCGCTGGGATTGCCCCAGGCGTCCTCGGCCTTGATCGACAGCCGGAACGCATCGCCGGTCGCCCTGAGCGTTGGCAGCACGGCCCGCCAGGTAACCGGAGGTCCAGGCACGATCGCGATATGCGGGCTGTCGGGCAGGGCCACATAGTCATAGGTCGCAATCGCATCGACGAACACCTTGAACTCGAACTTGCTCTCACAATACGTCTGTACCCGCACGCCCCTTGAGCCCCCCGAGGTATCGCCGAACCGGATGGTGACCGTATCACCTTCCTTCAAGAAGTGCTTTTGGATGCCGATATAGAGCGCCCGGCTCCATGGCCGGATGTTGCGTTTGAACTCCCAACGGCACTCCAGCGTCGCCCCATTGGACGCAACTACCGTTGTATATCCCGGTGCTGCCGGATCATCGAACTGCACCGGCCCGAAGTCGGTCGCAAACCGCATCGCGATCTTCAGCGATCCGGTATCGTCGATCCCGAACCGCCCGGCGGTATAGACCAGTTCAAACGTTTGCCACGACCCGGCCTCTACGGACCCGGATGGTGACAACGTTGCAGACCCCATAAGGTCGGGACGATAGTTGGAATAGGGCATGCGTATTTTCTGATTCTGGATTGGCAGGATGCTGACAATAGTCCTCCAACGCCCGCGGTGCAAAACCCTTCTGTTGGTAGGCTGTCGAACCGAATTCGGATCAGCAGTCCTCGGTTCAACACACCGGAACGTCCCCGGAGACGAAATGGCCAGTCAGGACATTGTCGAACCAATGTTGCCAGTCGGCAGCATTTGTTAGTGGGGCAAGCTCGATCCTCTCGTCGTTGAAGAACCCACCGCTCTTGAGCATCAGTTTGTCCGCGTCCTCCACATCGCGGCCATCAATATCGAGCGTCAGGATCGCGTCATTTGCCGTATGCTCCATGCTGGCGGTGCCGGATCTGCCGCGCCGCTGCCAGGAAAAGCGCCAGCCTTCGGCCTGCCGTGTTGCCTCTCCCATGACAATCACCGGCACATGGAGGCTATAACGGCCGGCAACGAGGCTGGAAAAGATGCCGATGGCGTGCCGGCGCGCACCGTCCTCCCACAGCCAGACTTGACGGACCGTGGCATGGGCGCCTGAGCACTCAAGATGCGCGAATGGACCGATGAACCGCATCGATTGCGCAGCAGGCGCCGGATCGACTGGCGGCGGCGCCTTGGCAAACACCAGGTTGTGATCGCGGACCTCCAGCGCCAGCGTGCCGGCTTCGGTGCGGGTGATCTTGATATCAAAGGCAAGGCCGGCCTGCGGCTTCAGGCTTGCCCGCCATTGTGCCGGTTGATCAGCGATCCTGCGAAGTCCCGAGCCGCCAGGTCCGGAATGGCATTCGGCATCGATCTGACACTGGTAGAACAGCCAGGCCCGGCCTTCAGCATTGATGATCAAACGAGTGTAATGCGACTGCCCGTCCAGCTGCCAGTGGCCGACCGGGTAGCGATCGCCAGCACCGTCAAAAGGTCCGAAATAGTTCTGATAGACTTCCGCGCTGCCGAATTTCGCTTTGAACAACAGCCGGTTGGTTTCCTCAAATACCTCTCCCAGGCGGGTGGACTCTCGGCTGACCTCGATCCACTTGTAGCTCATGCCGCCGCCGATCACGACGAGCACGGCGGCCAGTAGCGTTGCCGAATTGAACCAGTGCCCGAATAGCAAAACCAGTACCGCCGAACCATAAAGACATCCCAGCGCCATGCTGATCAACAGTATGTCGAGACGGATGTTCGCGAACGACCAGAGGTACATGTAGGTTTCGTAGACAAGCGCCGTAATGCCTGCTGCAATGACAATCAGCAGCCACACCCGCGGTGCGCCTTTGAGCCGAAATGCCGGCCATAGCAAGAACACCCAGGCAACCAGCAGGCCCCAGTAGAGCAGGTACATCATCATTCAGGACTCTTAACATGGTGGCCACAGCGAAGAAGTCACATGGAAGTTATCGAATTAATGTGTGCTCGCCGGCTGCCTGTGTCACAAAAGGCCAGACAGCCACTCCAGGATATAGGGCAACACAATGCTTGCTTTGAGAGACGTTGCCGTCTTCTGCGCCGGGTTGTTGATGTTACCGGGCATCAGCCTTTCTGAAGTGGCGGTAAAAGATGACGTGGCGTCTAATTCCTTGGCGATGACGATCAGGCCGGCACAACCCGGCTATGACCTCAAGAATGCCCGTCTGGGCAACGTTGTTATCCTTGCCGAGGTTCGCAATACCGGCAAACAAATGGTGCTTCTTGCCCATCCCAATGTCTGCTTTCCCCATAAGTTGAGTGAAGGCCAAAGCATGATGCCGGATCGATCGCAAAGCCACCTGTCGGTCGTGATCGAAAATCCGCGGGGCACGACAATGGTTCTGAAGAACAACCAATTACGGATGTTCGAACCAGGTAACCGGCACCATATGACCATCATGTCCGGTCAATCATCGGAGTTTGTCTTGGGTTGGTTCGGGCCTGAATACAGTGTCGGACAATGGAACCTGGACAAGAATGTGTTCACCCAACCAGGAGAGTACCGCATCACCGTCCGGTACAAGAATGCCTACCCGGTTGCCTATATTTTCGATGAGACCGGAAAGCAATCGGTGTCAGATGCCTGGATCGGTGAATTTCAGTCCAACACCATCGTGCTGCCGATCAGGGAATAAAACGCTCCTGATCTGGCAGCCCGACCATGTATCGAGAGCATTGTTATCGCGGTTCATTTCGCCTGTGCTCCAACGTTCGCTTCCATCAATTACATTTTGTTTTCCGCTTCCCATCCGCTCCGCTGTGGGCGAGAATTGCCGTGAACGTCAGTTTGGGACGCTGAGGGCAGAATTGATGAAGCGCACACTCCGATTCCATCCACGGATTGTTCTGGCGCGGCTTGTCGCCTGGCCGGGATGATTGGCTCAAGCTGTTTCCATGCACACCCGTGCCTGGGTTGAAGTGAACTGGATCGACCATACCAACCGAAAGCAGAATCCATGATTGACCGCACAGTGATCCTTTGGCTCTTTGCAATGGCGTGGGTGTTTTTCGCTTCGATGCCGCCCTCGATGGCCGCTGAGTTCAGGGTGCTGCCGGTCGACGAGGCGGCAAAGGATGCATCTTTGGTGACGTTTCGCGGCAAACTGCTTGATGCGATCGCACGGCGTGATCTTGACTACGTCGTCGGCCAGGCCTCGAGCGATATCAAGCTGAGCTTTGGCGGCAGCTACGGCCAGAAGGACTTTCGCAAAAGCCTTACGCTGTCGGCACAAGACCTTGCCGATGAATACAAGCACCGGGCCGCCGAGATGCGCGAAGGCTATTGGGACGCTCTTGAGGAGGTCTTTCGAATGGGCGGCCAGTTCACCGCCGCGGATACCTTCGAAGCACCCTACACATGGACCGCCAAGCTGCCGCAGGACGCCGATCCCTACACGACCTATCTGGTCATCACCAAGGATGCCCCCTTGCGCGATCGTCCGAGCAAGTACGGCGCAGTGATCAGCTCGCTTTCCTACGACATCGTGACCGGTATCGAGGGCGGTGAAGGGACAAAATTCCAGAAAGTGAAGCTCGCTTCAGGCGCACAAGGCTTCGTCCATGAAGATCACCTGCGCTCCAGCATCGACTACCGCGCCAGATTGCAAAAACGGAACGGCAAATGGACCATTACGCTTTTCATCAGTGGGGATTGAGGATTCTGGCCTTCTGCCTGGTTCCGCAAAACAAAAAAGGCAGCGCCGAAGCACTGCCTTTCCAATAAATGTCGTTTGCCAAAGCTTAAGCAGGTGTCTGCTGCTGGAAGTCCTTGGGATCGATACCAGCAACCTCAACCGGCTTCTTCATTGCATCGCGCCGGAATGGCTCGCCGAGTTCCTGGTTGAGCAGGACCTCGATGAAGGTGGTGACGCCGTCCTTTTGTGCAGCGCAGGCCTCGCTGAGTGCACTGGTCAGCTCGTCCTGGGTCTTGACCGTGATGCCCTTCAGGCCACAGCCCTCGGCCACCTTGGCATAGCTCAGATGCGGGTCGAGTTCGGTGCCGACGAAGTTGTCGTCGTACCACAGTGTCGTGTTGCGCTTTTCCGCGCCCCACTGGTAGTTGCGGAAGATCACCATAGTGATTGCCGGCCACTCTTTGCGGCCCACAGAAGACATCTCGTTCATCGAAATACCGAAGGCGCCATCGCCGGCAAAGCCGACCACCGGTACATCCGGACAGCCGATCTTGGCGCCGATGATCGCCGGGAAGCCGTAGCCACACGGGCCGAACAGGCCAGGCGCCAGATACTTGCGGCCCGCCTCGAACGTCGGGTAGGCATTGCCGATGGCGCAGTTGTTGCCGATGTCGGATGAAATGATCGCTTCCTTCGGCAGGCCGGCCTGAATGGCCCGCCAGGCCTGGCGCGGCGACATGCGGTCAGGATCGCGGTCACGCGAACGCTGGTTCCAGCTTGTGCCCGGATCGTCGTCTTCGTGGTCCATGCTGGACAGGGCCTGCAGCCAGGACGATTTGGTCTGGTGGATCAGCGCCTCACGTTCGGCACGCCCGGCATCGCCGGCACTAGACGACAGCAGCGACAGGATCTGTTCGGCAACCTGCTTGGCATCGCCCTCGATGCCGACGGCAACCTTCTTGGTCAGCCCGATGCGGTCGGCGTTGATGTCGACCTGAATGATCTTGGCTTCCTTGGGCCAATAGTCGATGCCATAGCCGGGCAGGGTAGAGAACGGATTGAGCCGGGTGCCCAGCGCCAGAATGACATCGGCCTTGTTGATCAGCTCCATGCCGGCCTTAGAGCCGTTGTAGCCAAGCGGACCTGCCGACAGCGGATGGCTGCCCGGGAACGCATCATTGTGCTGGTAGTTGCAGCACACAGGGGCGCTGAGGCGCTCGGCCAGCTCGCGTGAAGCATCGATGCCGCCCGCCAGAATGACGCCGGCACCATTGAGGATGACCGGGAACTTGGCCTCGGAAAGAAGCTTTGCGGCTTCGGCAATGGCGTTCTTGCCGCCGGCCGGGCGCTCGAAACGCACGATCTGTGGCAGCTCGATGTCAATCACCTGCGTCCAGTAGTCACGCGGAATGTTGATCTGTGCCGGCGCCGATCCGCGCCAGGCTTTCTCGATCACCCGATTGAGCACTTCTGCGATACGCGAGGCATCGCGCACTTCTTCCTGATAGCACACCATCTCAGCGAACATCGGCATCTGGTTGACTTCCTGGAAGCCGCCCTGGCCGATGGTCTTGTTGGCCGCCTGCGGGGTCACCAGCAGCATCGGCGTGTGGTTCCAGTAAGCCGTCTTGATCGCGGTCACAAAGCCGGTCACGCCTGGTCCGTTCTGGGCAATCGCCATGCCCATCTTGCCGGTCGCCCGGGTATAGCCGTCGCAGATCAGCCCGCCGTTGGTCTCATGCGCCACGTCCCAGAAGGTAATGCCGGCCCGCGGAAACAGATCCGAAATCGGCATGAAAGCAGAGCCGATAATGCCAAAGGCATGCTCGATGCCATGCATCTGCAGGACTTTTACAAAGGCTTCTTCAGTTGTCATCTTCATCGTG
>JABDJG010000025.1 GCA_013002595.1 Hyphomicrobiales bacterium
GTGCACAATACCCTCAGGTCCCGGATCGGGCACACACGTTAAGAACATTTTGGTGATTGACGGAAATTCACCTTTGTCGTGGTAGAGGAACGGCATAGATTACGGTTGTTCCTTGGGTTCGCTACAAATTTGGAGTGCGGGTGATCAAAGTTCTTCAAGCGATAGTAATTTCCATGCTGGCCCTGCCGGTGGTCATGGCAGGCCAGGTCCGGGCCGAAGCTACGATTGCGGCGCATCGGGCGGTTTATGATCTGTCGCTGAAACACGCCAGCGACCGGTCCGGCGTTTCAGGTGTCACCGGCCGTATGGTGATCGAGCTCAGCGGCAGCACCTGTGAGGGCTGGACCATCAATTTCCGGATGATCAATCGGTATCTGTTGCAGCGCGGGAGGACGCGGCTGGCCGATAATCGCTCCAGTTCCTGGGAGGCCGGCGATGGCCTGAGAATGCATTTCACACAGCGCCAGTTCATCGACAACAAGTTGCAGGAAGAAACCCGGCTCAAGGTCGGCCGCGAAAGGCTCGGCGTGCCGGGTGAGGCAAAGATCAGCAAGCCGAAGCCGCAAACCTTCAAGCTGTCCGGCGATGCCGTGTTCCCGGTACAGCATCAGATTCGCCTGGTTGAAGCAGCGCTCGCCGGTGAAACCCGTGATCGCAGCGTCGTCTACGATGGGTCGGAAGGTGCCAAGGCCTATGTTGCAATCTCGTTCATTGGCGGTGAAACCAAGGCGAGCGATCAAACCGGCAAGGGCGCAGAGGCCTTGTACGGCCAAAAAGCCTGGCCCGTGTCGATCAGCTATTTTGATCAGGACAACGAGCAGTCGGGCGAGGGAACACCAGCCTATCAGGTCAGCTTCCGCATGTTCGAGAACGGCGTTGCCGGCGATCTGACCCTCGACTATGGCGACTTTGCGCTGCTGGGCAAATTGACCGGGTATGAGGCGCTTGAACAGCCGGCGTGTCAGTGAATCTTATGACTTTGTCTGCGGTTTGAATCCGCGGCCCTTTTCCACGGCCTTTTCGCCAAACTTTTCACGTACCTTGTCCATGGCAAGTTCTGCGCGGGCGCGCTGGCCGGTGCGCTGGTCGAGGTCATTGACGGCCGGGTCGCTTTCCAGCTCGCTCAGGTGAGAGATGCCAACGCCGATGAGGCGGAACGCGGTGCCGCTGGCTTCCTTCAGAAGCATCGGGTTGGCAGCGCTGAAGATGCGATCGGCGAGTTGGGTGGGATCGCTCAAGGTGGTGTTGCGGGTGCAGGTCTTGAAATCTGAGGTCTTGAGCTTGAGGACCACGGTCTGGCCGGCCAGATGTGATGCCTTGGCGCGGCGCGAAACCTTCTCGGCCAGCTGCCACAGGATGCGGCTGAGTTTGCCGGCATCGGTGATGTCATCAAAAAATGTTGTTTCCGAACTGATGCTCTTGGTCTCGCCGCTCGATGAGACGTTGCGGCTGTCCTCGCCGCGCGACAGGTGATAGAGCCGGGCACCCATATTGCCGAAACGGCGCATGAGGTCGGCCTTTTCCATGCGCTGCAACTGGGCAATCCGGCTGATGCCGTGTTTGGCAAGCGATTTTTGTGTGGCCTTGCCGACACCCCAGATCAGGCTGACCGGCTGGGCTGCCAGGAACGCCTGCGTCTCGTCCTTGCCGATGATGCTGAAGCCGCGCGGCTTGTCCAGGTCAGATGCGATCTTGGCGAGAAACTTGTTGGGCGCCAGACCGATGGAAACCGTGATGCCTATGTCGCGTTCGATCCGATGTGCGAGGTCAGCCAGCGACATGGCCGCCGACTTGCCGTGCAACCGGGCAGTGCCGCCAAGATCAAGGAAGGCTTCATCGATCGACAAGGGCTCGACCAGCGGTGTGAGGTCGCGCATCATCGCCTTCACCTCGCGGCCGACGGCCGCATATTTCTTCATATCGGGCGATTTGACGGTTGCGTTCGGGCACAGTTTGAGCGCCTTGAACATCGGCATGGCCGACTTCACGCCATTGATGCGGGCAATGTAGCAGGCAGTCGAGACGACACCGCGTTTGCCGCCGCCGATGATCAGCGGCGTTTCGCGCAAGGAAGGGTCATCGCGTTTTTCGACGGCGGCGTAAAAGGCATCGCAGTCGAGGTGGGCGATAGTGAGTTCGTGCAAATCCTTGTGCCTGATGAGGCGGGGGCTGCCGCAAGATGTGCAGCGCCTGACCTGGCTGGATGCCGGCGCAAGACAGTCGCGGCAAAACCCCGGCACATCGCCTTCGTTTGCAGTTTGTGTGGCGGATTGCGGCGCGCTATCGTGCATGGCTGCAGTTTAAGCCGAGGAGGGGTGAATGAGTAGGGATATTCACGACGAGGTACTTGAGGGCACCTATTGGTGGGGCATTCCGACACTGTGCGGCGCCGAACACGATGCCGATCCGGCCAATTGCGATATCGCGCTGGTTGGCGTGCCACATTCGACCGGTAATGGCACAACCGAACGCGACCAGCATCTGGGCCCCAGAGCAGTCCGCAATGTCTCGGGCTGGCTCGGCGGGCGGGTTCATATGGAGTACGGGCTGGACCCGTGGCAGGCTGCAAAGGTGCGTGATCTGGGCGATGTCTCGTTGCCGCAGGCCAACAACAACGAGCACTGCATCTCACAGATCATGGAGCACTATGCCCGGATCGACAAAGCCGGTGCCCGGCCGGTTTCGATCGGCGGCGATCATTCGATAACCGGCGGTATCCTGAAATCGATTGCAGGTGAGGGTGCCGCGCTGACTGGCGGCCAGAAGGCCGGTTTGTTGCACATCGATGCTCATACCGACACCTATGACATGCTGGATCACTTTTTGGGCGCCAGGCGGTCTGCGGCACATTGGGGCTCTTATCTGGTCAAGGAAGGCCATGTCGATGCCTCGCGCAGTGTGCAGATTGGTCTGCGCGGACACACCCGATCACTCGATTGGCTCAAGAGTTCTTACGATCTGGGTTACGAAGTGATCACAATGGAGCGCTATCGCAGCGAAGGCGCCGAGGCGTGCTGTGAGATCATTCGCGAGCGGCTTGGCGACGGGCCGGTCTACATCACATTCGACCTCGACAGTCTCGACCCGACGATTGCGCCTGCCGTTTCCAACCTCGAGCCGGGCGTTAATGGCTTTTCAATTGACGAGGCAAATCAATTACTTAGAGCGGTGCGCGGCAAGAATGTGATTGGCGGCGATGTGGTCTGTTTGATGCCAACCAAGGATCAGGCGAACAACATCACATCGATGGTGGCATCAACTGTGATGTTCGAGATCATCTCGCTGGTGGCGGATTGCCTGAGCAACGGGCAAAAGCAAGAATAACCAGGCAGCAGACGCGGGCGTCAGGTGTTGCCATCCCACAGCCTTGCGGCACCGCGCACGCCTGAATCATCGCCGTGCAGCGGCGGTCTGATGTCTATCGACCAGGTTTCGCAGAACACATGAGGGCGCATCGCCCCGGGCAGCTTGTCATACAGATATCGCAGGTTTGACAGGCCGCCGCCGAGTATGATGACACCCGGGTCGATCAGATTGACGACGTGGGCAAGGCCGCGGGCAAGCCGGCCGAGATGGCGCTGCAGGGTGGATCTGGCGCCAGGGTCGCCGGCCTCGGCAGCGGCCACGATGTCCTCGCCGGACAGAATTTGGCCCGTGACGTCAGTATGATCGCGCTGAAGGCCGCTGCCCGACAGCCAGGTCTCCATGCAGCCGCTACGGCCGCACCAGCACCTTGGCCCGGGATGCTCCTGGCTTGTCGGCCAGGGCAGGGGGTTGTGGCCCCACTCGCCGGCAATATTGTGCGGACCGGCGAGCGCTTGCTTGTTGACGACCAGCCCGCCACCGCATCCGGTGCCCAGGATGACGCCGAACACGACGGTGGCATCGCTTGCCGCGCCATCAACGGCCTCGGACAGGGCAAAACAGTTCGCATCATTGGCAAGCCTGAGGTGGCGGTTAAGGCTTGCCTCCATGTCGGTCTGGAAATCCTGGCCGTTCATCCAGGTGGAATTGGCGTTCTGGACGCGGCCGCTTGCCGGTGAAATCGATCCCGGCATGCCGATCCCAACCGAAGCCGCGCCATGGCTGGCTTCAAGTTCATCGACCAGGTCGGTGATGCAGGCCAGGACAGCCTTGTAATCGTTGCGCGGCGTTGGAACACGTTTGTGGTCGAGAACCGTGTCGGTCTCATCAAGAACGATGGCGGATATCTTGGTGCCGCCAAGGTCGATGCCTATGCGCCGGGGTTGCGGCATCAACCGGATAACAATGCGTCGATATGGGCATGGGTCTCGCTCCAGTTGTCGGCGCGCAGCGAGACATAATCGAGCGGTGGGACGTGGCGGCCGAACCGCTCATCCTGCATGAAGTGAACCAGGTGAACATCGGGGCAATGATCACCGACCGAGCGCAGATAGTTCGGGATGTCGTCGACAAAGACAATCGGCTGTTGGTGGCCCCGGGCAATAGTCTTTACAGCCGGGCCTTTGGGCCCCTGATTTGCAATGACGGGATAGGGCATACCGTGATCATCAAGGTTGGCGATACGCGCCGGACGGTACTGGTCAGGGAGATTTGTCAGCATGAGCACATTGGTGTCGCCGGCCAGGCTGGCCAACGCTTGGGCGGCCCCTTCGATGGCATCCAGACGATGCGCCTCCTGCTCAAAAAAGTCTGCGAAATGCTGCCGAAGTTCTTCATTATCGACAGATTCTCCCGACTCTTTATACTTCACATTACCATTCAGCGCGAAGCTGGCGGGGTCCAACCACAATTCATTTCGGCTCAAATACCTTTCGAAACCTGCAATGAAGTGAAGAACGACTTCATCGACATCACAAATGACCAGAGGTTTTGAGCTGTCCAGCTGCAACTGGGAGATCTGCTGCAGGGTCGAATCGAGAGGCTTGCAAGTCGTCATTGGCGGGGCGCACCTGGCAGTTTTTGCCGCAAGCTGACAATTGTTTGCGGTTGCAGGGAATCATTTTCGGCATACTCGAGTAGCAGCTTTTCGTCCGACAGCAAGTAGTCCATCACACTGGCAAGAAAAGACGGTTCACCAGCCTGCGCGGATATATCTTGCAGCGCCAGGCCGCTGAGCGATAGAAATCGGCTAAAACGTTCGGGTTCACAGGCTAAAAACCGAAGCACGTCAAGCGCCACGACTTCTGCCTGGTGAGTATTTGTGTCAGAATTTTTCATATTCGTTCCGATGACATTAACCAGAGCACGTTAACCCTATGGACCTGGATGTGTGGATTAAGCTGTTAGTTACTCATTCTTGGGAAGATCGGCACCGTGTAAATTGGGAGTTCCGCGCTAGTCTAGTGCGATCACGGAACTGAGGAAAGAACGGACCGGTTGAAATTGGGACAGAGTGTTGCGCATATGGGCGACTCTTCGACTTCGCATGGTGCTGAAAATGCACCGGTAAAGACAGTACTGATCGTTGAAGACAACGAGCTTAACATGAAGCTTTTCAACGATCTGCTGGAGGCGCATGGCTACCGCGTGTTGCAGACGCGCGAAGGGCTGTCGGCGCTCGATATTGCGCGCGAACACAAGCCTGATCTCATCTTGATGGATATCCAACTGCCGGAAGTGTCCGGCATCGAAGTCACCAAGTGGCTGAAGGAAGATGACACGCTGCGCAACATTCCGGTGATTGCAGTGACGGCATTCGCCATGAAGGGCGACGAGGAGAAGATTCGCGAGGGCGGCTGCGAGGCCTATATTTCGAAACCAATTTCTGTGGCCAGTTTCCTGCAGACCATTGATGGATTTCTCAAGGATCCTGCATGACCGCACGCGTATTAGTTGTTGACGATATCCTGGCGAACGTGCGCCTGCTTGAAGCAAAGCTGACGGCAGAGTACTTCGAGGTCGTCACGGCTATGAATGGCGTGGATGCACTTGAAGCGGTCCAGCGCACCAAGCCCGACATCATCCTGCTGGATGTCATGATGCCCGGTATGGACGGCATCGAAGTGTGCAGCCGGATCAAACAGAACCCGGCCACGCATCACATCCCGATCATCATGGTCACGGCGCTTGATCAGCCGGAAGACCGGGTCCGCGGTCTGGAAGCCGGTGCGGACGATTTCCTGACCAAGCCGGTCAATGACGTGGCGTTGTTCTGCCGGGTCAAGAGCCTAGTGCGGTTGAAAATGCTCACTGATGAGCTGCGCTCGCGCATGGCAACAGGCGAGGACCTGGGCCTGACCACCGTCAGTGGCGGTTGCGGCGACCCTGAGGCGCCGGCAGATGTGCTGCTGATCGACAACCGTGGTCATCTTGGCGACAGAATTGCCTCTGCGTTTGACGGCCAGCATCAGCTGGTGTCCTCGAACGAACCACAAGAAGCGGTTATTCAGGCAGCAGAAGCGGCCTACGAACTCATTATCGTCAATCTCGATCTGCAGGATTATGACGGCCTGCGATTGTGTTCGCAGCTGCGGTCTTTGGAGCGCACACGGCAGGTGCCTATCCTGATCATCGTTGATCCCGATGACGATCAGCGGTTGATGCGGGCGCTGGATATGGGCGTGAATGACTACCTGTTGCGGCCGATCGACCGTCAGGAGTTGCTGGCCCGGGTCAATACGCAGATCAAACGCTGGCGCTATACCGAACGGCTGCGCCAGAGTGTGCAGCAGTCCCTAGAAATGGCTGTAACAGATCCGCTGACCGGATTGTTCAACCGGCGCTATATGGAAAATCAGGTCGGTATCCTGGTTGAGAATTCATTGAACCGCGGCAAATCGCTTGCTGTATTGACGATCGATGTCGATCACTTCAAGGCCGTTAATGACACATATGGCCATGCCGCCGGCGACAATGTGCTCGTCGAATTGGCCAAGCGCATCAAAGACCATGTGCGCAGCGTGGACCTGCCATGCCGCGTGGGCGGCGAAGAATTCCTGGTCGTTCTACCGGACACCGACATTGCTGCAGGATATGCCATTGCCGAGCGATTGCGGCAGGCTGTAGGCAACGTGCCGTTCGCGGCCAGCGAGGCGGCTAGCGAATTGGCGATCACGATTTCGATTGGCGTCGCTGATCTCGAGGATTCAAAAGACACCCTGGAAGCGATGCTCAAGCGGGCAGACGATGCGCTGTACAAGGCCAAGGCCGAAGGCCGTAACAGGGTCATTGCCGACGCGGCCTGATTGTGCAGCGCTCTAGTTTGAACAGGCATTGCGTTTACCTCGATAATTTACCTTAAAGCTTTACCATCATTGGACAATTTTGACCGTATGCCGCAGCTCGGCATTGCGGATACTAACAATATCTGTAAAATTTGACTCAATTGTTAGCGGCATGTTTTGGTTGCAAATTCGGGTATGGCGAGCCTGCAGCAGACCAACGGACCAAAGAAGGTTCCCAAGCCGATACACATTTGCCCGGCATGCTAATTGCATGGGCACACAATGCCCCTTGGCGCTTCAGGTCCGCCGCATCTCCTGAGCCCCTGGGGTTCGACCGGTCCGGACGGTTCGAGTGGCCTCCTCGTTAAACCGTTCCGGGCCGGTCACCTTGACCCAGCCTTGATGATTCGTGAAGCAGGTACGAAAAAAGCCACCGGAAACCGGTGGCTTTGAACTCATGGTGTTTCAGGACGCCGTTATTTGATCTTGGCTTCCTTGAACTCGACGTGCTTGCGCACTACAGGATCATACTTGCGGTATGTCAGCTTTTCGGTCTGCGTGCGCGTGTTCTTTTTGGTCACGTAGTAAAAGCCGGTGTCAGCAGTGCTCACCAGCTTGATCTTGATTGTAGTAGCCTTGGCCATCTGTCGATTTCTCCTGGTTCCCGTGCGCCCTTGCGCCGGGACCTAAATGGGTTGCGGGCGGTATCGCTCAACCAGAGTGCGAAGTCAAGCATCTAGAACGTGCTGAATGCAATCGGGCCGGTGCCGATTGAATGGAACATTCGCCAGCACGTCATATGGTTTCGTAATGCCAGTCCTTGCCAATCATGCGCTGATAGGTGACGGGCGAACTGGGCGACAGCTTGCCCGGCTTTGCAACAGCTTCGGCCAGGCGGGCGAGTATCTGGGTGGTGATCCATGGCAAGTCGAGCTCCAGGGCATCTTCGATGGTCAGCCAGTAAGGATCGAGAAGCTCGTTCGATTCAATCGCGACTGGACTGTCGATATTGCAAACATGGTCTGCTGAAACGGTGAAAAAGCGGGTATCGAAACGCCGCGGCCGGCCGGGCGGTGTGATGGCGCGGGCGAAATAGCGCAGCCCATCAAGGCGCGGGCGGTATCCGGTTGCGCTGAATTCCTGCCAGGCTTTTGCGCGGCTGGCGGCCGGCGCCGCGGCGGCCTCGCCAATGACGAAGCCGGTTTCCTCGAAGGTTTCACGGACCGCTGCCATTGCCAGTCCGCGGGCCCGGCCAAGCGATGGGCGACCGCGCATCTTGATCATCAGTTTATCTGCCACCTTGGGATGGAGATCGCTTGCCGGCGGGTGGCGGCAATCGGCAAAATCAACCCTGCCGCCGGGAAACACGAACTTGTTAGGCATGAACTTGTGGCCGGCATGGCGTTTGCCCATCAAGACCCTGGTGGCAGGACCGCTGCCTTGCAGCATGATCAATGTGGCTGCATCGCGCGGACGCAGGGCTTTTGCCGGCACACGATTGGTCATTTTGGTTTTTGCGGCCGGCAATGCCGCGAGGCGGCGTATTCAAAGCCATGCATGCGCAAGGACCACTGCAACCCGACAACCGCCCCCTTGATGACCGGAAGCAGCAACAGCGTCATGGCCAGTGCCAGAGGCAGCCACAGGGCCATATGAACGAACATGTCAGGTCTCCAGACACGTTCAACCACCAATGCCAGAGGAATCAAAATGTGGCCGACAATGAAGATCGTGAAGTAAGGCGGGGCATCATCGGCCCGGTGATGATGCAGTTCCTCGCCGCACACGGCGCATTCATCAATCACTTTGAGGTATTGGTCAAATACCTTGCCGGCACCGCACGAGGGACACTTGCCGCCAGCGCCGCGCAACAGCGAGCGGGATAACGGGCGGGCTGCCGTGATGGCGTCGCGCGGAGATGCGTGGTCAGAACTCATGCTTCCTATTTGCTACGGGCTGAGGGTGAAATGAAGGCTCTGAACAGCCGCGCGTCAGGATGACGCAAGTTTGCACGGTCCATCTAGTAAGGATGCTAACGCCGTCCACGCCGCGGTTTGTAGTCGGATCGACGCTGGCGCGATTGGCGAGTTGGGCGTTTGCCCTTTTTGCCGTCACTGAGTAGCTCGAACCTTAACCCGCCGCTGACCGGGGCGACCTCGAGCAGGCGCACTTCGATGCGGTCGCCAAGCTGGTAGGTCTCGCCGGTGTCGCTGCCGACAAGGGCCATGCGGTCCTCGTCGCATACGTAAAACTGATTGCCAATCGTTGCGGCGGGCACAAAGCCGTCTGCGCCGGTGTCATCCAACTGGACAAACAGGCCGGCCCTGGTCACACCGGCGATGCGGCCGAAAAAGCGGGCGCGGACCTGGCCGGACAGGTGGCTGGCGATAAGACGGTCGGTGGTCTCGCGTTCCGCGCTCATGGCGCGGCGCTCGGTGTCAGAGATCAGTTCAGCGGTTTCGTGAAGCGATTTGATGTCCTGATCGCTGAGGCCGTCCGGGCCCAGTTTCAGGGCTGAAATCAGGGCGCGGTGGACAATCAGATCGGCATAGCGCCGGATCGGCGATGTAAAATGTGCGTAATGGCGCAAGTTGAGACCGAAATGACCGGCGTTTTCCGCGCTATAGACAGCTTGTGCCTGGCTGCGCAGGACCATCTCGTTGACAACGTGCTGGTCCGGGCGGCCTTCGCACTGTTTGAGCAGCTGGTTGAACTGGCGCGGTTTCATGGTCTGGCCGACAGGTGACGACAACCCCAAGGTTTTCAGGAACTTGCCGAGTGCGACGATCTTTTCCGGTGAGGGCGCCTCATGGACCCGGTAGAGCAGGGGCGATCCTTCCGCCTGCAGTGTTTCGGCGGCAGCGACATTGGCCTGGATCATGAACTCTTCGATGAGCTTGTGGGCATCAAAGCGCGGTGGTGTCACGATGGCTTCGATACTGCCGCCCTCATCGAGCAGGATCTTGCGCTCTGGCAGTTCCAATTCAAGCGGCTGGCGGCGCTGGCGCGCCTTGTTGACGGCCCCATAAGCCGCCCACAACGGCTCCAGGACCGGTTCCAGCAACGGCCTGGTTGCGGCATCGCCGTGGCCGTCGATGGCAGCCTGGGCCTGGTCATACGACAGGCTGGCATTTGAGCGCATCACGGCGCGCTCGAAGCGGTGTTTGCGCTTGTTGCCCTTGGCATCGAAGGTCAGCCAGCAGGCGAGCACCGGCCGATCCTGATTATCGGTCAGCGAACACAGATCGGTCGAGAGCCGTTCCGGCAACATGGGGATGACCCGGTCGGGCAAATAAACCGAATTGCCGCGGGTGCGCGCTTCACGGTCGAGATCGCTTCCAGGCGTCACATAGTACGCGACATCGGCAATCGCGACGATCACCTTGAAGCCCCCCTCGTTGGCCGGGTCATCATCTGGGGCGGCCCAGACCGCGTCATCGTGGTCGCGGGCATCGGCCGGGTCGATGGTGAGCAGCGGTATCTTGCGCAGATCCCGGCGCTTGCCCGCCCTGAACGGCTTGAGGCTTTCGGCAGCCTTTGTAACGGCGGGAGGAAATTCCAGCGGAATGC